>NZ_JBSFVR010000055.1:0-28398 GCF_053592415.1 Streptomyces sp. NPDC002690
CGACCGTGATCGGGTCGGCCGGCTCGCCCTTGGCGTAGAGATCGAGAATGGCCGTGTAGACGGTCTCGTGGGCGGGGCGGTAGAAGTCGTGCCCCGTCGAGCGCTCTCTCCCGGCCCGCCCCTGGTCGGTCAGCTGCGCCAGACGTCGCTGGTCAGCGAGATCTTTCCGGTGGCGGGCACGGTGGCGGTGCGGTTGGCGCCGCTCTCCCAGGTGACGTTCCCGGCGGCGTCCTTGCGGAGGTACTTGTACTCGAAGGAGGTGCCGGCGGCGAGGGCCACGTCGAGCTTCCAGACGGGGTACGTCGCCGGGTCGAGCTTCAGGGCGCTGTTCGGGTCCCAGTTGCCGAGGGCCGACTGGTTGCCGGTGACGTAGATGTTCTGGCCGAGCGAGGTGGTGGCGTTGACGCCGAAGGTGGCCCCGGAGGTGGTGGTGCCGGTTCCGGGGTCCGTGCCGGTGCCCGTACCGGTGCCCGTACCGGTGCAGGTGCGGGCGTTGACGTGCAGGGCGAGCGCGGTGTCGGCGCCGAGGGTGGCGGTGAACTGGCCGGAGGAGTTGACCGTCACGGCGTTGCCGGTCTGCACGTCGCAGTAGGCGCCGGCGGGCAGCCCGGTCTGGAAGGTCCGGGTCAGCGAGGAGGACTCGTGGTTGATCGCGACGTACGCCTTGGCACCGCGGCCGAAGGCGATCTGGTCGGCGCCGTTGTCCCACCAGTTGGTGACGGCCTCACCGCGCGCGGTGTTGCGGAAGGCGACCATGGAGGAGATCTGCGGCCAGGCGTGCTGGCACTTCCAGCCGTCGGTGTAGCAGGCGTTCACCTGGCCGCCGTTGGGCGGGCCCGCGTCGTTGTCGCTGAACTCGTAGCCGGAGTGCACGTCCGGGGAGCCGTACGGGTAGGCCAGCATGAAGACGTTGGCCAGCGTGTAGGAGGCGCCCGCCTTGTAGTTGAGGGTGTCGCCGCCGCGCTCGGTGTCGTGGTTGTCGACGAAGACCGCCGAGGAGCCGGAGGCCATGAAGCCCCAGCCCTCGCCGTAGTTCTTGAGGTTGGCGAGATTCTCGTTGAGGAAGGTCTGCTTGAGGCCGCGGGCGTAGCGGAACTCCTGGACGTCTCCGGTGCCGGTGTACTCGGAGGGCTGGACGGCCTCCCCGGCCCCGTAGATGGCCTCCTGCTTCCAGTAGGCGTTCGGGTTGGTCAGCCGGGACTTGATGTTGGCGAGGTCGGCGGCCGGCATGTGCTTGGCCGCGTCGATCCGGAACCCGTCGACGCCCAGCGAGAGCAGGTCGTTCATGTACCCGGCGATCTTGCCGCGTACGTACTCCTCGCCGGTGTCCAGGTCGGCGAGGCCCACGAGTTCGCAGTTCTGCACGTTGGCGCGGTCGCCGTAGTTGCTGATCTGCGACTGGCAGTCGTTCATGTCGTTGACCGAGTAGAGGCCCGGGTAGTCGTACTTGGTGTACGAGGACCCGCCGGTGCCGGTGCCCGACCCCGCCGACATGTGGTTGATGACGGTGTCGGCGACGACCTTCACCCCGGCGTTGTGGCAGGTGGTGACCATGTTCGCGAAGGCGGTGCGGTCGCCGAGCCGGCCCGCGATCTTGTAGCTGACCGGCTGGTAGGAGGTCCACCACTGGCTGCCCTGGATGTGCTCCATGGGCGGGGAGACCTGGACGTATCCGTAGCCGGCCGGGCCGAGGGTGCTGGTGCACGCCTGCGCCACGGAGGCGAACTTCCACTCGAACAGGACGGCGGTGACGTCCTTGGTGCCCGGCGTGGCGGCCTGGGCGGCCGTGGCCCCGACGCCTGCGGGGACGACCAGCGTGGCGACTCCGGCCGCGAGGGCGAGAGCGGCGGACAGCGGTCTGCGTGCCATGTCTTTCCTCCTGCTGTGGGGGAAACGCGGGTGACCGAGCAGCCTCACGTGACAACGCGCCGTGCCGGAAGGCTCTTGAATGTTCTTGCAGCAAGACTGGAAACCCTGCTGCAGCGCAGACCGTACGAGCCCGTCAGGCCGGGGTCAATACTTTGGACATGACCCGCTCACATCCACGAAATGCTGGATTTTCCTGCCTGCAAGGACTTACGCAAAATATTGCGAGCCTGTTACGTTCTTGGTGACTCCGGTCCGGCCGGCCGGGGGTCCGCGCTCCGGCGCAGGGCCCCACGCGCCCGGCCGGCCGGGCCGGTCGACGCGAAGAGAGGCACCGGGAGTCACACTCCCCGCCGGCCCAACCCTGGGCCGACTCCCGGCGCCTCTCCTCCGCGCCCGCGGGACCCTCACCGGGTCGCACCGCCACGCATGGGGGCCTGTACGGCCCCCGTGCGGCACGCGACCCCCCTCCGGCCGCGTGCCGCCCGTCTATGCCTCCCGTACCGCCCGGAGGGTTCGGCGCGCCGCGGTCGAGCCGCGTACGACCAGCTCCGGCTGGAACACGTACTCCGTGCGCTGCACGGGGCTTCCGGCGATCTCCTCCAGCAGTGCCCCCACCGCGGCGGCGGCCATCGCCTGCACCGGCTGGCGCACGGTGGTCAGCGGCGGGTCGGTGAAGGCGATCAGCTGCGAGTCGTCGAAGCCGACCACGGAGACGTCGCGCGGGACCTCCAGGCCCCTCCCCCGGGCCGCGCGCACCACGCCCAGCGCCATCAGGTCGCTGCCGCAGACGATGCCCGTGCATCCCTGGTCGAGGAGCGCGCCGGCCGCGACCTGGCCGCCCTCCACGCCGAACAGCGTGGAGCAGACGAGGAGTTCGGCCTCGTCGCGGGTCATCCCCAGCGTGCGGACCGCCACGTCGAGGAACCCGTCCCGCTTGCGGCGGGAGGGCACGTAACGCTGCGGCCCGATCGCCAGGCCGATCTTGCGGTGGCCGAGGGCGGCGAGGTGACCGACGGCCATCCGCACGGCGGCGGCGTCGTCCGGCGAGACGAACGGGGCGCTGATGCGCTCGTTGTACCCGTTGATCAGGACGAACGGTACGCCGCGCTCGGCGAGTTCGGCGTACCGCGCCGGGTCCGCCGACAGGTCGGCGTGCAGACCGGACAGGAAGACGATGCCGCCGACGCCACGCTCGACGAGCTGTTCGACCAGCTCGTCCTCGGTGGCGCCGCCCGGCAGCTGGGTGCAGAGCACGGGGGTGTAGCCGTGCCCGGCGAGGACCTGCTCGACCGACTGCGCGAAGGCCGGGAAGATCGGGTTGACGAGTTCAGGTGTCACCAGCCCGATCAGCCCGGCGCTGCGCTGGCGCAGCCGCACGGGACGTTCGTAACCGAGGATGTCCAGCGCCGCCAGCACCCGCTGCCGGGTGCTGTCGGCGACGCCCGGTTTGCCGTTGAGCACCCGGCTGACGGTGGCCTCGCTCACCGCGGCCTGCCCGGCGATGTCGGAGAGCCGCAGCGCCGAGCCGGTCCGGGGTGCGGGGACGGTCACACCGTCCACCACACCGTGGTGTCGGCGGGAACCTCGGCCGTGCCGCCCTCGACGGTGACCGGGGCGCTGGAGACCAGCACCGTGCCGGGGGCGGGGACCCGCACCGGGGCGCCGGTCGTGTTCACGGTGCAGACGAAGCCGGGGCGGGCGAAGGCGAGGACGCCCTCGGCGCCGTCCAGCCACTCCACGTCGCTGCCGGCGCCGAGACCCGGCAGCTCGCGGCGGGCCGCGATGGCGGTGCGGTACAGCTCCAGGGTGGAGCCCTCCACGCCGCTCTGCGCCTCGATGGACAGCTCGCCCCAGCCCTCGGGCTGCGGGAGCCAGCTGCCGCCGTCGCCGAAGCCGTAGCTGCTGCCCTCGCGGGTCCACGGGATCGGGACGCGGCAGCCGTCGCGGTAGCCGTCCTGGCCGTCGGCGCGGAAGAACGACGGGTCCTGGCGGGCCTCGTCGGGCAGGTCCGTGACGTCCGGCAGGCCGAGCTCCTCGCCCTGGTAGACGTAGGCGGAGCCGGGCAGCGCCAGCATCAGCAGGGTCGCGGCGCGGGCGCGGCGCAGGCCCATCTCGCGGTCGCCGGCGGTACGGATCTGGGTGCCCAGGCCCGGCTCGTTGGCGAAGCGGGTGGCGTGCCGGGTGACGTCGTGGTTGGAGAGCACCCAGGTGGTGGGGGCGCCGACCGGACGCATCGCGGCGAGCGAGGAGTCGATGACGGTACGCAGCGCGGCGGCGTCCCAGTCGGTCGACAGGTACTGGAAGTTGAACGCCTGGTGCATCTCGTCGGGGCGCACGTAGTTGGCGGTGCGCTCGACGGTCGGGGTCCATGCCTCGGCGACGGCGATGCGCTCGCCCGGGTACTCGTCGAGGATGGTGCGCCAGCTGCGGTAGATGGCGTGCACGCCGTCCTGGTCGAAGAACGGCATGACGTCGTTGCCGAGCAGCTTGAGCTGGTCGTGCGAGCCGAGGTCCGGCAGGCCCTCGGCCTTGACCAGGCCGTGCGCGACGTCGACACGGAAGCCGTCGACGCCCATGTCGAGCCAGAACCGCAGGATCGAGCGGAACTCGTCGGCGACGGCCGGGTGCTCCCAGTTGAAGTCGGGCTGCTCGGGCGCGAAGAGGTGGAGGTACCACTCGCCCGGGGTGCCGTCCGCGTTCGTGGTCCGGGTCCATGCCGGGCCGCCGAAGATGGACTCCCAGTCGTTCGGCGGGAGTTCGCCGTTCTCACCCTTGCCGGCGCGGAAGTGGTAGCGCTCGCGCAGGGCGGAGCCGGGGCCCTCGGCCAGCGCGCGCTTGAACCACTCGTGCTGGTCGGAGGAGTGGTTGGGGACCAGGTCGACGATGATGCGCAGGTCCAGGGCGTGGGCCTCGCGGATGAGGGCGTCGGCGTCCAGGAGGTTGCCGAACATCGGGTCGATGGCCCGGTAGTCGGCGACGTCGTAACCGGCGTCGGCCTGCGGGGAGGCGTAGAAGGGGCTCAGCCAGACGGCGTCGACACCGAGGTCGCGGAGGTACGGGAGCCGCGCGGTGACGCCCGCGAGATCGCCCATGCCGTCACCGTTGCCGTCGGCGAAGCTCCGTGGATAGACCTGGTAGATCACCGCATCCTGCCACCAGCCGGTGCGGTTGCCCGGGGCGTCGTCGGACGTGCCGGTGGAGGGGGCAGCGAGGTGCTGGGTCATGTCGTCCCTGGGGTGTCTGGTGGGGAGCGGCGCCGGTCCCGGTCGTGGGGGGTCCGGCGCCGCCGTGACGAATGCGGGTGGGTGACGGTTCGGCGGTGCCCGCGGGTCAGGGTCGGGCACCGCTTCCGGTCAGCCCTTGACTGCTCCGGCCGACATTCCGGTGACCAGGTGCTTCTGCGCGAACAGGAAGACCAGGGCGGCCGGGATGGCGATCAGGACCGACGCGGCGGTCATGGGGCCCCACTGGGCTCCGTACTGGTTGACGAACTTCTGCAGTCCGCCGGCGAGCGTGAGGTTCTCGTCACCGACCATGAACGCGGAGGCGTACGCGACCTCGCCCCAGGCGGTGATGAAGGAGTAGAACGCGGTGACCGCGAGGCCCGGCTTGGCCAGCGGCAGCACGAGCCGCCAGAACGTGCCGAACGGGGTCAGGCCGTCGACCTGTCCGGACTCGTCGATCTCGCGGGGGATCGTGTCGAAGAAGCCCTTCATCATCCAGGCGCAGAACGGCACCGAGATGGTGAGGTAGGTGATCACGAGGCCGGCGGGCTGGTTGAGCAGTCCGAGGGCCGCCATGATGTTGTAGATCGGCACGATCAGGACGGCGACCGGGAACATCTGCGTGATCAGCAGGGTCCACATCAGTCCGCGCTTGCCGGGGAAGCGGAAGCGGCTGACCGCGTAGCCGGTGGTGGCGGAGACGAAGACGCCGAGGACCGTGGAGAGACCCGCGACGAGCACCGAGTTGCCGAACCAGGTGACGAACTCGGTGTCCTTGATCAGGTTGGTGTAGTTGACGAACGTCGTCTCCTTGAAGAAGTCCGTCGTCGTCGCGTACTTGGCCGGCTTGAGCGAGGTCAGCAGGACCCAGAGCACCGGGAAGACCGCGATCACCGAAGTGATGATCAGCGTGACGTGCAGCGCCACGGAGGCGAGCGGAGAACGCTGCCCGCGCAGGCGCGGGGTGCGCGCCGCCCGGCGCCCTCGGGTGGGGGTGAGGGTGGTCACCAGACATCTCCCTGCTTGCGGAGCACTCGCCGGTAGACCGCGGCGAAGATCATGAGGAGGACGAGGATCAGCACGCCCCACGTGGAGGACTGCGCGAAGTCGCGCGGGCTGATCTCAAAGGAGAACTTGTACGCCTGGGTGACGAGGATCTGGGTCGACTCACCGGGGCCGCCCCGCGTGAGCAGGAAGATCACCGGGAACATGTTGAAGGTCCAGATCGTGGAGAGCAGGACCACCGTCGTGGAGACCGGAGCGAGCCCCGGCACGGTGATGTGCCGGAAACGCTGCCAGGCGGTGGCGCCGTCCATCTCGGCCGCTTCGTACTGCTCCGCGGGTATGGACTGCAGACCGCCGAGCAGGGCGACCATCATGAAGGGGACGCCGAGCCAGACGTTGACGGCGATCACGGAGAACTTCGCCCAGGTGGGGTCGTTCAGCCAGGGGACGCCGTCGATGCCGACACCGCCGAGCATCGCGTTGAGGATGCCGCGCTCGTCGTTGAAGAGGAAGCGCCAGGCGAAGACGGAAACGAAGCCGGGCACGGCCCAGGGAAGGATCAGGGCCATGCGGTAGGCGGAGCGGCCGACGATGCGCCGGTTCAGGATGTTGGCGAGCGCCATGCCGAGGCAGAACGTGATGCTCACGCAGGCGATCGTCCACACCAGTGTCCAGCCGAGCGTGGACATGAACTCGCCGCCGGTGAGCGCGTCCTTGTAGTTGTCCAGGCCGACGAACTTGTAGGTCGCGGGGATCTCGTTGACGCCGATGGAACGCGCCACGTTGCGCTCATTGGCGTCGGTCAGCGACAACCAGATGCCGCGGACCAGCGGGTAGCCGATGATCACGCCGATGACGAGCACCACCGGGGCCACCATGACCCAGGCGTACCAGTGCGTGGACAGAGAGCGCCGGAGCTTGCCCGGCGTCGGGGTACCAGTAGCGCGGCTCCGGCCGCGGGCGACGTCGTCGCCCGCGGCCTTTGCCACCGACTGGCTGGTGTGGACAGCCATCAGTCGGCCAACCTTCCTGTTACTTCCAGCCCTTGAGGAGCTTGCGGTACGCGTCGCCGCTGTCCTTCGCGGCCTTCTCCGGAGTGGTCTGGCCGGTGAGGACCTCGGTGTACTGCGTGACCAGCGGGGCGAAGAGGCTGCCACCCTCGGGGATCCACGGGCGCTCGACCGAGGTCTCGACGACCGGCTTGAAGAAGTTCACGATCTCGCTGTCGACGGCTTCCTTGCGGGCGTACGCCGAGGTGCGGGTCGGGAGCAGGTTCAGCTCACCGGCGGCCGTGGCCTGGGCGTCGACGGAGGTCATGTAGTCGACGAAGGCGTAGGAGGCGTCGAGGTTCTTCGAGCCCGCGTACACCGCGAGGTTGTGACCGCCCTGCGGGGCGCCCTGGGCGACGGAGCCGGCCGGGACGTTGGTGATGCCGAGGTTGGCGGCGTCCTTGAACTGGTCGCCGGTCAGCGTGTCGGCCACGGCCCACGGGCCGTTGATCATCATGGCGACGTCGCCGGACTTGAACGACTGCATCATGTTGTCCCAGCCGTCCGTGGCGTCCGTCTTCGCGGCACCGGAGTCGACCAGGTCCTTGACGACCTTGAACGCCTTGACGGCCTCGGGGCTGTCGATCTTGACGGTCTTGGAGTCGGCGTCGACCAGGTCGCCGCCCTCGCCGTACAGGAAGGAGAGGAAGTAGTACGCGTCGTCGCCGCGGAGGTAGAGGCCGGTCTTGCCGGTCTTCTTCTTGATGGCGGCGGAGGCGGTCTTCAACTCGGCGATCGTGGTCGGGACCTCGACACCGGCCTTCGCGAACATCGCCTTGTTGTAGAAGATGCCCATCGAGTCGATGACCTGCGGCACGGCGTACGTCTTGCCGTCGTACTTGGTCGACGCGACGGCCTGCTTGAGGAAGTCGCCCTGGTCCCGGAGGGCCGGGGTTCCGTCGAGCGGGGCGAGGTAGCCGAGGTTCGCGAAGTCCGGGGTCCAGGCGACCTCGGAGCGGATCACGTCGGGGGCGCCGGTGCCGGCCTGGGCCGCGTTCTTGAACTTGTTCTGGGCGTCACCGAAGGGCACGTTGACGTACTTGACGTCGACCTTGGGGTGCAGCTTCTCAAAGCCTTCGGCGATCTTCTTGAAGACCTTGTCCTCACTGCCGACGCTGGAGGTGTCCCACCAGGTGACCGTGCCGGAGAGCTCGCCCGAGCTCTTGCTGCTGCTGCCGGTCTTGTCGTCGCTTCCGCACGCGGTCGCCGCGAGCGCCAGGGCCGCGACCAGGACGGTGGCCGTTATGCCACGTCGCATGTGAACTCCTTCAACTGCCGTACCGCTCCGTCGCGGCGCCGGGTCGTCCAGGAACGTAACAAGGATGAAAGAAGTCCGAAAGACCTTGCGGAACTTTTCTGCAAGACGCGGCGATCGTTACATGCGCGTGTCCTCAAGGTTGCCGTCGTGATGCTTGACGCGGGGTGCATACCCCTGCTGTCGCAGGTCACACACGGGGTCCGATTGATGTGACCATCCGACTGCAAGGTGCGCAGAGGTGACCGCAAGGCCTTGCAAGATGTTGCCGGAGCCGCCCCTGCGTGGCACCGGGGCCAGGTGCGGAAGGTGCCTGAGCGGCTGAAACCCGGGCCCTGTGGGCAATCCGGGGGGCGCCCGGTACAGTCCCCTTTCATGACCGCACGGCTTGCCGATATCGCAACTCAGGCGGGGGTCAGCGAAGCGACGGTCAGCCGGGTCCTGAACGGCAAACCCGGTGTAGCGGCGGCCACCCGCGAATCCGTCCTCGCGGCACTCGACGTCCTCGGGTACGAACGCCCCGTACGCCTGCGCCGGCGCAGCGCCGGGCTGGTCGGCCTGATCACGCCCGAGCTGGAGAACCCGATCTTCCCGGCGCTGGCCCAGGTGATCGGCCAGGCGCTTACCCGGCAGGGGTACACCCCCGTGCTGGCGACCCAGACCCCCGGCGGTTCCACCGAGGACGAGCTGACCGAGATGCTGGTCGACCGGGGTGTCTCCGGCATCATCTTCGTCTCCGGACTGCACGCCGACACCTCGGCGGACATGGGCCGTTACGAACAGTTGCGGGCACAGGGCGTTCCGTTCGTCCTCGTCAACGGCTTCTCCGCGAAGGTCCAGGCGCCGTTCATCTCGCCGGACGACCGTGCGGCGATGCGGCTGGCGGTGACGCATCTGGTGTCGCTCGGCCACACCCGGATCGGCCTCGCCGTCGGTCCCAAGCGCTTCGTCCCGGTGCTCCGCAAGATCGAGGGCTTCCACGCGACGATGGGCGAGGAGCTCGGCCTGGGCGAGGAGCAGGTGGAGGAGCTGATCCAACACTCCCTGTACACCCTGGAGGGCGGCCAGGCGGCTGCCACGGCCCTGATGGAACGCGGCTGCACCGCGGTGGTCTGCGCGAGCGACATGATGGCGCTGGGCGCGATCCGGGCGGCCCGCCGGCTTTCGCGGCAGGTGCCGCGCGATCTCTCGGTGGTCGGTTACGACGATTCGCCGCTCATAGCCTTCACGGACCCGCCGCTGACGACCATCCGGCAGCCGGTGACCGCCATGGGCCAGGCCGCCGTACGGACGTTGCTGGAGGAGATCGGCGGTACGCCCGCCCCGCACAGCGAGTTCGTCTTCATGCCCGAACTCGTGGTGCGCGGTTCGACCGCGGCGGGGCCCGGCCCCTCCTGACACCCTCCCGATGATGGCATTCTCCTCCGCAGGGTGCAGGACGTGCGGCCGGAACCCGACCGGAGGATGATCGGGCGGTGGGGGACGTATCTGGCAGACTCTGTGCCCATGGGTGATTCTCAGGTGAGTACACAGGAAGGCCCGTCGGTGGCCTGTCCGTCACCCACCAAGGACAAGACGGACAGCACGGGCGATCGAGGTCGAAAAGGTCTGACGGCGCGACTGCGTGGCACGCGGTCACCGCGCCGGCCACGTCTGTGGTTCGAAGTCCTTCTGATCGGGGTCAGTTACTGGCTCTACTCGCTGGTGCGCAACGCCGTCCCGGAACAGCGGACGGCCGCACTGCGGAACGCCGACTGGGTCTGGTCCTTCGAGAACACCCTCGGTGCGGGCTTCGAACACAGCGTCAACCACGCTGTGAACTCGGTGACATGGCTCATCGTGTCGATGAACTACTACTACGCGACGCTGCACTTCGTCGTCACCATCGGGGTCCTGGTGTGGCTGTTCCGCAGTCACCCGGGCCGTTACGCGGCGACCAGACTGGTCCTCTTCGCGACCACGGGCGTCGCGCTGCTGGGCTACTACCTGATCCCGCTGGCGCCACCCCGGCTCCTGCCCGGCGGCCACTTCGTCGACACGGTCCTGGTGCACCACACCTGGGGCTCGATGGCCTCGGGCAACCTCAAGAACATGTCGAACCAGTACGCGGCGATGCCGTCGATGCACATCGGCTGGTCGCTCTGGTGCGGGCTGACGATCTTCGCGCTCGCCTCGGTGCCGTGGGCCCGGGTGCTGGGACTGCTCTACCCCGTCGCCACCCTCGTGGTGATCGTGTCGACGGCCAACCACTTCTGGCTGGACGCGGTGGGCGGCGTGGTGTGCCTGAGCTTCGGCTTCGCCGTCGCGTACGTCGTGTACGGCACGCTCCCCCACCGCCTGGCCCGCCGGGTCGAGCCACCGCGCACGCCCTTGCGGACCCGGCTCGTGGGGCTCGGTACGGCCCGGGGCGCGGGCGCCGCGACCCGTACCGGGCGGCGGACCCCGGTCTCCTCGGACCAGGCCGTCCCCGCGCCCGCCGCGAGCCGTACGCCCGCCACGGAGACCCCGGGAGCACCGGGGCGGCGCTGAGGCGGTGCCTCCGGGCTCCCTCGGGGTGTCAGGGCCTCACGCCCCGTAGAACCGCTCGTCCACCACGGCGCGCGCCCGGCGCGTGATGCGCCGGTAGTCGTCGAGCATGGTCCCCGCGTTGCCGGGTTCGTAGCCGAGGTAGCGGCCGACCGCGGCGAGCTCGCGGGGGCTGGAGGGGAAGGTGTCCCCCGGGCGCCCGCGGACCAGCATCACGGCGTTGCGGACCCGGGTGGCAAGGACCCAGGCCTCGTCCAGCACGGCGGCCTCGTCGACCGGGATCAGACCGGCCGACGAGGCCGCCGCCAGTGCCTCGCGGGTCCGGGTGGTGCGCAGTCCCGGCTCGGCCCACCCGTGCTGCATCTGCATCAGCTGCACCGTCCACTCCACGTCGCTGAGGCCGCCCCGGCCGAGCTTGGTGTGGAGGGTGGGGTCGGCGCCGCGCGGCAGGCGTTCGGACTCCATCCGGGCCTTGAGGCGGCGGATCTCGCGCACCGCGTCGTCACCGAGCCCCTCCGCCGGGTAGCGGAACGGGTCGATCAGCTCGATGAAGTCGCGGCCGAGGTCCTCGTCGCCGGCCACCGGTTCCGCGCGCAGCAGTGCCTGGCTCTCCCAGACGAGCGACCAGCGCCGGTAGTACGCCTCGTACGACTTGAGGGAGCGGACCATGGGGCCGCTCTTGCCCTCGGGCCGCAGGTCGGCGTCGATCAGCAGCGGCGGGTCGGCGGTGGGCAGCTGGAGGAGCCTGCGCATTTCGGCGATCACCGTGTTGGCGGCGCGGGCGGCCTCCTCGTCGCTCACCCCCTCGCGCGGGGCGTGCACGAAGAGCACGTCGGCGTCGGAGCCGTAGCCGAGCTCGTGGCCGCCGAAGCGGCCCATCCCGATGACCGCGAACCGGGTCGGCAGGGTGTCGCCCCACTGGGCGCGGACGGCGGCGCGCAGGGCGCCGGCCAGGGTGGCCGCGTTGAGGTCGGTGACGGCGGAGCCGATCCGGTCGGCGAGGGCCCCGTGGTCGGGTTCGGCGGGGCTCTCCTCGGTGCCGTAACTGCCGATGAGGTCGGCCGCCGTGGTGCGGAAGAGTTCGCGCCGGCGTACGCCGCGTACGACGGCGACCGCGGACTCCGCGTCGGGCGCCCGGCCGACGGCGGCCAGCACTTCCTGGTCCAGGTTCTCCCGGGTGCGCGGGGCGAGACCGCCCGGGTCACCGAGGATGGCGACCGCTTCCGGGGCCCGCATCAGCAGGTCCGGGGCGAGCCGCCCGGCGGACAGCACACGGGCGAGGTTCTCGGCCGCCGCGCCCTCGTCACGCAGCAGCCGCAGGTACCAGGGGGTGCGGCCGAGCGCGTCGGAGACCTGGCGGAAGCCGAGGAGACCGGCGTCCGGGTCGGCGGAGTCGGCGAACCAGCCGAGCAGCACCGGCAGCAGCGTCCGCTGGATCGCGGCCTTGCGGGAGACCCCGGAGGAGAGGGCCTCCAGGTGCCGGAGGGCGGCGGTGGGGTCCGCGTATCCGAGGGCTTCGAGGCGGGTGCCGGCCGCCTTGGCGGAAAGCCGGCTCTCGCCGGGCGCGAGCTGGGCGACGGCGTCCAGCAGCGGCCGGTAGAAGAGCTTCTCGTGCAGCTTGCGGACGACCGAGGCGTGCCTCTTCCACGCCCGGTTCAGCTCGGTCACCGGGTCGGTGCGCAGCCCCAGCGAACGGCCGAGCCGCCGCAGATCGGCCTCGCCCTCGGGCACGAGGTGGGTGCGGCGCAGCCGGTAGAGCTGGATGCGGTGCTCCATGAGGCGCAGGAAGCGGTACGCGTCGTCGAGCTGGGCTGCGTCCGCGCGGCCCACGTAACCGCCCTCGGCGAGCGCCCGCAGCGCCTCCAGGGTGGTGCCGCTGTGCAGGGAGGCGTCGCTGCGGCCGTGCACCAGCTGGAGCAGCTGTACGGCGAACTCGACGTCGCGCAGTCCGCCGGGTCCGAGCTTCAGCTCCCGGTCGACCCGGTCGGCGGGGATGTTGTCGACGACCCTGCGGCGCATCTTCTGCACGTCCGGGACGAAGTTCTCCCGGTCGGCGGCGTGCCACACCAGGGGGGCGACGGCGTCCACGTACGCGGCCCCCAGCTCCGGGTCACCGGCCACCGGGCGGGCCTTGAGCAGCGCCTGGAACTCCCAGGTCTTGGCCCAGCGCTGGTAGTAGGCGAGGTGGGAGGAGAGGGTGCGTACCAGCGGGCCGTTGCGGCCCTCGGGGCGGAGGTTCGCGTCGACGGGCCAGATGGTGCCCTCGACGGTGGTGTCGGAGCAGATCCGCATCATGTGGGAGGCCAGCCGGCCTGCCGCCCGCACGGCGGCCGTCTCGTTCTCGGCGGTGGCGCCCGCGTCGACGGGTTCACCGACGAAGATGACGTCGACGTCGGAGACGTAGTTCAGCTCGTGGCCGCCGCACTTGCCCATCGCGATGACGGCGAGCCGGCAGAGCGCCGCGTCCTCGGGGGCCGCGGTACGCGCGATGGCGAGCGCCGCCCGCAGGGTGGCCGTCGCGAGGTCGGCCAGCTCGGCGGCGGTCTGGGCGAGATCGGTGGTGCCGCAGACGTCCCTGGCCGCTATGGCCAGCAGGCACCGGCGGTAGCCGACGCGCAGCGAGTCGGGGTCCGTGGCCTCGGCGAGGCAGCGCTCGAACTCGGGCACCCCGGGGTGGAGGTCGGCCGCCTCGTAGGTGACCAGCTCTTTCCAGTCGTCCGGGTGGCGGGCGAGATGGTCGCCGAGGGCCTCGGAGGCGCCGAGGACGCCGAGCAGCCTGTCCCGGAGCGGTTTGGCGGTCACCAGGGTGTCGAGCAGCAGCCGCTGCTCGTCCTCCGCCTGCGCCTCCACGATGCGTACGAGGCCCCGCAGCGCCAGGTCCGGGTCCGCGGAGGCGCCGAGCGCCTCCACCAGGACCGGGTCCGACCGCACCGCCGTGAGCGCGGGCAGTTGCAGCAGCCGCTCCGCGCCCGAGGGGTCGGTGAAGCCGTGGCGCAGCAGCCTGCTGAACGTGCTGCTCCTGCGCCCCGGATTCGGTACCGGCACCGTCGTCATACCGTGCTCTCCTGCCCCGCGAACCCCGCGTGTGGTGGGGGTTCGAGCGTAGCCCCGCGTCGGGGAGTTCGTCCCGGGGGCGGGGGGCCGGCGGCCGTCACCGTCACGGTCACCGGGGCTTGGTGCCGATGACGACGGTGGCCCAGAGCTCGTCGGAGGTCGCGGTCCGTGCGTCGAGGCCGCCGCCCTGGACGGTGGCGAGCGCGCGGTCCGCCTGGCGTTCGCTGGTTTCCATGAGCAGGCTGCCGCCGGGTGCGAGCCACCGGGGGGCGGCGGCGACCACCCGGCGCATCACGTCGAGGCCGTCGTCGCCCCCGTCGAGGGCGACGCGCGGTTCGTGGTCGCGGGCCTCGGCGGGGAGGAGGGGCACGTCGCCGGTGGGTACGTACGGGACGTTGGCGAGGAGGACGTCGATCCGGCCGCGCAGCCCGGTCGGCAGCGCGGCGAAGAGGTCGCCCTCGTGGACCCGGCCCACACCGTCGAGGTTGCGCCGGGCGCAGCGTACGGCCGCCGGTTCGACGTCGCAGGCGTGCAGCTCCACCGGTCCCAGGATGCGGGCGAGCGCGGCGCCGAGGGCGCCGGAGCCGCAGCAGAGGTCGACGACGACGGGGGTGCGCGGGGTGCCGTTCCCCGGGACCCCGACGGTCGCGGCGGCCTGGTCGACGAGGAACTCGCTGCGGCGGCGGGGCACGAAGACCCCCGGGTCCACGGCGACCCGCAGGCCGTGGAACCCGGCCCAGCCCAGGACGTGTTCGAGGGGCTGCCCCTCGGCGCGGCGCCGGACCATGGCGGCGGTCTCGGCCGGGGAGGCGGCGGTGGAGAGGATCAGTTCCGCTTCGTCCTCGGCGAAGACACAGCCGGCGGTGCGGAGCGCGGTGACGATCGTGGAGCGGGTGAGCGGAGGGGGGAGAACCGACATGGCGGAGCCTTTCGGGAGCCGTTGGGCGCTCCGCGTTCGCTCACGTCCGGTGGACGTCGCGACCGTACGGGGTGAGCACCCAGCCTGACGCAGCGGTAATGGGGGCTCACCTCCTCGGTCCGGGTCCCCGTGCGGGGACGCTCCCCCGTGCGGGGGTCCGGTCACAGTACAACAGGCGCGGCGGGGCCGGGCCCGCCGGTGCCCGCCCGGGCCCGCACCCGGTCGGGGCGCGGGCACTCTCGGGTACGGGCCGTCAGAGGTCCACGCTGTCGCGGAGCTTCGTCGGGGTCAGGAAGGAAGCCGCCACGACACCGACGACGGCGATGCACGCGGCGATGAGGAAGATGTGGCCGGTCGCGTCCCCGTACGCGGCGCGGACCACCTCCTGGATCTGCGGCGGCATGGCCTTCAGGTTGAGGGTGGAGCCGCCCGAGGAGGAGGCGGCCGGATCGATGCCGAGCTTCTTCAGGCCGTCGGCGATCTTCGTGCTGACCTGACTGGCCAGCACCGCGCCGAGCACCGAGACGCCCATGGTGCCGCCGAGCGAACGGAAGAAGGTGATGGCACCGCTGGCCGCGCCGAGTTCCCTGAGCGGGACGGTGTTCTGGAGGACCAGCACGAGGTTCTGCATCGACATGCCGACACCGGCGCCGACCGCGAACATGCCCGCGCCCACGAACACCAGGTTCGTCTCGTGGTCGATGGTCGACAGCGCCAGGAAGCCGAGGGTGAGCACGACGACGCCGGTGAGGATGAAGGGCTTGACCTTGCCGGTACGCGAGACGAGGCGGCCCGCGACGGTGGAGGAGACCAGTACCCCGAACATCAGCGGGATGGTGAGCAGTCCGGACTGGATCGGCGAGTAGCCGCGTCCGATCTGGAAGTACTGGCCGAGGAAGACGGCCCCGCCGAACATGGCCATGCCGACCGAGAGGCTCGCGACGATGGCGAGTGCGGGGTCCCGGCGGCGGACGACGTGGAGCGGGACGACGGGCTCCTTGACCCGGGCCTCCACGAAGACGGCCGCACCGAGGATCAGCAGGCTGCCGGCGACCATCGCGCCGGACTGCCAGGAGATCCAGTCGAAGTCGTCGCCGACGAAGGTGACCCAGAGCAGCAGGAGGCTGACGCCGGCGGCTATCAGGGAGGCGCCGAGGTAGTCGACCTTGGCGTCGGGGCGGCGGGTCTCCACCAGGTGCAGGGTGCGGGCGAGCATCACGAAGGCGACCAGGGTGAAGGGAACGGCGATGAAGAAGCACCAACGCCAGCCGAGCCAGGAGGTGTCGGTGATGAACCCGCCGAGCAGCGGGCCGCCGACGGTGGCGACGGCCATGACCCCGCCGAGGTAACCGTTGTACCGGCCGCGCTCCTTGGGGCTGATCATCGCGCCGATGATCACCTGGACGAGCACCTGCACCGCACCCATGCCGAGACCCTGGATGACCCGGAAGGCGATCAACTGGCCGGTGGACTGGGCGAATCCGCAGGCGACGGAGGAGACGACGAAGAGGCAGATGGCCGTCTGCAACAGCAGCTTCTTGCTGAAGAGGTCGGCGAGCTTGCCCCAGATCGGGGTGGACGCCGTGGACGCCAGCAGGGTGGCGGTGACCACCCATGTGTACTGGGACTGGGTGCCGTTGAGCGCCCCGATGATCTGCGGGAGCGCCACCGAGACGACGGTGCTGCTGGTCAGGGCGACGAAGAGCACGAGAAGCAGACCGCTCAGCGCCCGCAGCACCTCGCGGTGCGTCATCGGTACGGCTTCGGTCGGCGTGGCCGTTTCTGCGCTCACGCGCAACCTCCGGGGTTTCGTGGGGAGATGGACGAACATCGACGGCCGCACGCGACGGAGGTGGCGACCGGGGTTCACGCCCCCGCGAACTCCGCTTCCCAGCAGTGGTGTTCACGGCTCACCCCGGAGGGCGTCACTCCGCGCGGCGGAGCAAGACGCCCCGTACCCCGGCCTCGCGCACGGAATGACAGGAACACTTCACCATACATGCACCATGGGCAATCTTGCCGCATGCGCAATAATCAACGGCCAAGCGACAATGGCCTGATGGAGAACTCTGTGGGACTGCGGGAGCGCAAGAAGGAAGCCACCCGTCAAGCGGTGCACGAGGCCACGCTGCGCCTCACCGTCGAGCACGGTTTCGACCACGTCACGGTGGAAGCGGTCGCGGACGCGGCCGGCATCTCGCGCAGAACCTTCTCCAACTACTTCACCAACAAGGAGGACGCCCTCCTCTACGGGGAGGAGCGGCAGATAAGGGCACTGGTCCACCTGGTGCGCGAACGCCCCGCCGGTGAACCCGCCTGGACCGCCCTGCGCGGGGCGATGCTCCAGTTCGCGGGGCAGGTCCCGCCACTGAACCGCGAATGGGCCGTCCGCACCCGCCTCGCTCTGCGTCACCCTTCCCTGCTGGCACGGCAGTTGGCGAACCACGCCGCACTGGAGCGCGACCTCGCCGACGCCGTCGCCGACCGCCCCGGCCCCACCGGCCGCCCGGTCCGCCCCCTGATCCTGGCGGCGGGCTTCCTCGCCTCTCTGCGGATCGCCATGCGCGCCTGGATCGAGGAGGCCCCGGACCGCGAGCCCGCCGAGCTGATCGCTGAGGTCATGGACGAGATGGGGCGCGGCTTCGAGTAGGTGGCGTCCGGGGCTCACCCGGCCTGGGGCGCACGGGCGCGGGCGCGCCGGTCCAGGGTCAGCAGCACCGTGTTGGCCGCCACCACGGCGGCGTACGACAGGGCCGCCCCGGACCCGTCGAGGTCGTACAGCGCGGCCACCGCGCACACGAAGACCAGCAGCTTGACCCCCACCACCCCCGCGACCGGCAGGGCGAACCGCGCCTTGGGCGACGCGTACATCCCCCACACCGTCGCCGCGATGCCCGGGACGGCCACGGCGAGGAGTACGCGGAGCACGGTCGGCTCGGCACTGTGCCAGCCCCAGCGGGCGAAGGCGACAAGGGCGACCACCTCGACCAGGAACGCGAGCACCTCGTTGGCCGTGCGCAGGGGGGCGGGGAGTCTCATCCGGTGGACCTTCCAGGTGGGAGGGGCGGGCGTCGGAGGTAAGACCCGCCGCGCGGGGACGGGGTTGCCCCGTAGGCGGAACCGGGGCCGACGGTGGCTTCGCCGTCGGCCCCGGGGCCGCCCCCGGGCGCCTGGCCGACACCGGTCGGCCGGGGTCATGCCGTGTCACGGCTCAGTAGTGCCACCGGTTCTTGCCGGACGAGAAGCTGCAGGTGATCGCCCGCCCGGCCTCGTCCGTGGTGGTCGCACCCACGTCCGCGTTCCGGCAGAACTGCCCGGCGCGGTAGCAGTTGCCCGCGTTGGAGCGGATGCCGCACGTCGTCGTCTTGGCCGAACCGCCACCCGTGGACACACTCGAACCGCCGCCACCGGACGAGGACGAACCGCCACTGGTGGACGTGCCGCCGGACGACGCGCTCGGCGGATTCGAGCAGGACTCGCTCACCCCCACGATCTTGAACGAGAGCTTGGTGGAGGTGGCGTACGTTCCGGCGGACGGACTCTGTGAGCACACCTTCCAGTTGGAGGTGTGCACCACCGAACGCCCCAGCTCGCTCGCGTCCGCGTACGTCACCGACGCGACGTGGTGCGCGCGGGCGTCGGCCACGGCCTTGGCGAGGTTCCATCCGCCGTAACTGCCCACCGCCGCCTTGACGACCGGCTTCTCCGAGGGAGTCGCGGACGGCGACGGCGAAGCCGTGGCGGCCGGAGACTCCGAAGGGGGCGCGGACGCGGTCGGGGACGCCGAAGCGGAAACCGAAGCCCTGGGGATCGTGCTCACCGTGGCCGATCCCGCACCCTGATCTCCGTCCGAGCACCCCGCGAGCCCCATGGTGAGGGCCACGAGGCCGGCCACCAGGCTCCCGTAGGCCCGACGGGACTTTCCTCTGCTCTTCATGCCCTGGGCACCGTTCGACCCTGACGATCTCGGCGCATACCGAAGAGACATGCCACCCCCCTGGTTCTTGTTCTCTGCACGTGGCGCAGAACACCCGTCCGCGTGTGCCGACATGGATGCGCGTCGGCATATGACGCGTGCGCCATCGCGGAGGCCAGGCTAGAGGAGATCGCGAGGAAAATATGAGGATCTTGTGAAATTAGTTTCGTCGCCGTACGACATGCGGCCGCCCGGCCCCTCACGCGGCCCCAGCACACCTCGCATCGGCCCTGCGCACCCGCCCGCGGTGAGACGGAGTCAACCCTCCGGAACTGACGCATCACGGGCGTGTGGCAAGGTCGTCCGCATGGAGTGCCTCTTCTGCCGACTCGTCCGCGAAGACAGTGCCCGGTGGGTGGCCCGTGAGCCGTCCGCCTGCGCGTTCACCCCGCTCGACCCCCTGGCGCCGGGGCACACGCTCGTCGCGCCGACCGCCCACCACGCCGACGTCTTCGACACGCCCGCCGGGGTGCTGGCGGAGACGGTCGAGCTGGCCCAGCGTCTGGCGCGCGCCATGCGTTCCGCACTGAACGCGACAGGTGTGAACATCCTCAACGCGAGCGGCCCGGGGTCCGAGCAGTCGGTGCGGCACCTGCACTTCCACGTCGTGCCGCGGTGGCCCGACGACGCCATCTCCACCTGGCCGACCGGGCGGTCGCAGCACCGGATCGCCGGCGATCCGGCCACCCGGCTCGCGGACGCGCTCGCCGCCGCGAGGCGGACATGACTGCGGACATGACTGCGGACATGACTGCGGGCGGGGCGCCTCTGCCGAAACAGAGCGGCCCCGCCCGCGTCGTACTGCCTACACCTCTGACCAGCCCCTACAGCACCGGCAGCAGCGCCTTCCGCTCGAACGCGGTGACCTCGCTGCGGTACTCCTCCCACTCGCGCTTCTTGTTGCGGAGGAAGAAGTCGAAGACGTGCTCGCCCAGCGTCTCCGCGACGAGTTCGCTCTTCTCCATCAGCGAGATGGCCTCGCCGAGGTTCTGCGGGAGGGGCTCGATGCCCATCGCGCGGCGCTCGGAGTCGGAGAGGGCCCAGACGTCGTCGTCGGCGCCGGCCGGGAGTTCGTAGCCCTCCTCGATGCCCTTGAGGCCCGCCGCGAGCAGGACCGCGTAGGTGAGGTACGGGTTGGCGCCGGAGTCGATGGAGCGGACCTCGACGCGGGCGGAGCCGTTCTTGCCGGGCTTGTACATCGGGACCCGGATGAGGGCGGAGCGGTTGTTGTGGCCCCAGCAGATGTACGAGGGGGCCTCGCCGCCGGCACCGGCGCTGCGGGCGGAACCGCCCCAGATGCGCTTGTAGGAGTTGACCCACTGGTTGGTGACGGCGGAGATCTCGGCGGCGTGGCGCAGCAGGCCGGCGATGAAGGAGCGGCCGACCTTGGAGAGCTGGTACTCGGCGCCGGACTCGTAGAAGGCGTTGCGGTCGCCCTCGAAGAGGGAGAGGTGGGTGTGCATGCCGGAGCCCGGGTACTCCGAGAACGGCTTCGGCATGAAGGTGGCCTGTACGCCCTGCTCCAGCGCGACCTGCTTCATGACCAGGCGGAAGGTCATGATGTTGTCGGCCGTGGAGAGCGCGTCGGCGTACCGCAGGTCGATCTCCTGCTGGCCGGGGGCGCCCTCGTGGTGGCTGAACTCGACCGAGATGCCCATCGATTCGAGCATGGTGATCGCCTGGCGGCGGAAGTCCATGCCGACGTTCTGCGGGGTGTGGTCGAAGTAGCCGGAGCTGTCGGCCGGGGTGGGCCGGGTGCCGTCCACCGGCTTGTCCTTCAGCAGGAAGAACTCGATCTCGGGGTGGGTGTAGAAGGTGAAGCCGAGGTCGGAGGTCTTGGCGAGGATGCGCTTGAGAACGAAGCGGGGGTCCGCGAAGGACGGCGATCCGTCCGGCATCAGGATGTCGCAGAACATGCGGGCGGTGCCGGGGGCCTCCGCGCGCCAGGGCAGGATCTGGAAGGTACCCGGGTCCGGCTTGGCGATCATGTCCGATTCGTATACGCGGGCGAAGCCCTCGATCGCCGAACCGTCGAAGCCGATGCCCTCGTCGAAGGCCTGTTCCAGCTCGGCCGGTGCCACGGCCACGGACTTGAGGAACCCGAGGACATCGGTGAACCACAGTCGTACGAACCGGATGTCACGTTCCTCAAGAGTCCTGAGGACGAATTCCTGCTGCTTGTCCATAGCCACATCCTTGCAGTTCAGACGGTCCGCGCACCACCGCCCGGGGTAGGGGAGTCACTCCAGTATCACGACCCGGGATTTCACCCAGATTACGCACACGGTGTGAGAGAGAGCACGCGGCCACCCACTACGATCGACGGCCCCGATGTGCTGGGGAACGGACGCATGCGCGACCGACTCTCGCACAGAGGTTCTTCCGACTCGTCCGCTCCCTCCCGACTCCTCCCAGAAGGACTCGACGCCATGAGCCTTTCCCCGCAGCCTCCCCAGGTCCAGACGCCCCCGGCCCCGCTCTCCGAGCGGCGCCGCGTGGGGCGCGGCAGGGGCCTGGCCATAGCGGTCGGCGTGGCCGTCGTCGCAGGTCTGGTGGGGTTCGGCGGCTCCGGAGTGCTGGACGGCCCGGCTTCGCGCGCCGGTCTCGTGTCCACCGCCGCGGCGGACTCCAAGCCGGGCGAAGCCGATCCCGCGAAGGCGGCCGGTACGGCGCCGGCCCCCGCGATCGAGGGCGAGAAGTCCTGGGACGCGAGCAAGCTCACCCGTAACCACGTGACCCACGAGGTCCACTACCCGATGACGCCTCCGGTGGGCGGGGACCACAACCCGACCTGGATGGACTGCGACGGCGACGTATACGAAACGCCGCTCGCCGACGTGAACGCCGTGCACTCCCTGGAGCACGGCGCGGTGTGGATCACGTACAACGCTGACGCGTCCGCCGACGCGGTGCGCCACCTGGCCACCCGGGTCAGGGCGACCCCGTACACGCTGCTCAGCCCCTATCCGGGACAGTCGGGCGCCATCATGCTCAGCGCGTGGGGGAAGCAGCTCACGGTGGACGGCCCGGACGACGAACGGGTGGGCAGGTTCCTCGCCGCGTACGTCCAGGGCCCGCAGACCCCGGAGCCCGGCGCGCCGTGCACCGGCGGACTGGCGGCTCCCCGATGACCGGCGGTACGGGGCGCGGGGCGCGCCCGCGCTGGGCGGTGGCCGGGGTGCTGGTGCTCGCGGCGCTGGTCGGAGGCGGTACGGCGGCGGTCGTGACCGCCCGGTCCGGAGGTGCCGATCAAGACCGGGCGCAGGAGCAGGCGCAGGGGTACGGGCAGGGGTCCGGCCCGGGGCAGGGGCTTCCGGCCGTGGACTCGGCGGACGCCGGGTTCGCGCAGGACATGGCCGTCCACCACGAGCAGGCGGTGGAGATGTCCTTCGTGGTGCGGGACGGTACGCACGACCAGGACGTGCGCCGCCTCGCCTACGACATCGCCCACACCCAGTCGAACCAGCGCGGGATGCTCCTCGGCTGGCTCGACCTGTGGGGGCTGCCGAAGATCGCCACGACCGGAGCGCCCATGGCGTGGATGGGAGCGGAGAAGGGCACGGACCACGCGGGCGCCATGGCCGGCATGGACGGCATGGACGGCATGGACCACCCGGACGGCATGGGCCACGGCCCGGACCGGTCCGGGGCGGGTGCCACGATGACCGGCATGGCCACGGCCGCGGAGCTGAAGCGGCTGGGCGCGGCGCGGGGACGGGACGCGGAGGTGCTGTTCCTCCAGCTGATGACCGACCACCACAAGGGCGGCATCGCCATGGCCCGCGCGTGCGCCGAGCGGTGCGCGGTGCCGGCCGAGCGGCGGCTCGCGCAGGGCATGGTGGACGCCCAGCAGTCCGAACTGGGCCTGATGGCGGACCTGCTGGCCGAACGGGGAGCGCACCCCCGCGCCTGAGTACCGCGGCCTCCCGTGGAGCCCCCGTCGCCCGTCCGCCCGAGCGCACACGTACTCGGGCGGGCGGGCGGGCGGCGGTAAGCCTCCGAGTGTCCCGCCCAGAGCTTTCCGCGTTCACTCGAATGGGTGGTTTCGGTCGGCGGCGGGGCGTGCCCCCGAGGACGATGGAGGATGGACTCGGGGCCGTACGGGGGTGTGCTCAGGCACCGATCAGCCCAGGAGGAACCCCATGACCACGGCGAAGGACATCATGCATCCCGGCGCCACCTGGATTCCGGCGCACGAGACGCTCGACCGGGCCGCCCAGATGATGCGCGACCACGGGGTGGGTTCGCTGCCCGTCTCGGCGGAGGGCGCCGAGGACCGAATGGTCGGGATCATCACCGACCGGGACATCGTGGTCGGCTGTGTGGCGGGGGGCCACGATCCGTCCGAGGTGACGGCCGGTGCCCTCTGCCACGGGACGCCGCGCTGGATCGACTCGGGGGCCGGGGTGGACGCGGTGCTGGAGGAGATGCAGGGTCACCGCATCCGGCGGCTCCCGGTGGTCGAGAACAAGAAGCTGATCGGCATGATCAGCGAGGCCGACCTGGCGCAGCACCTCAGCGAGGAGCAGATCGCCGACTGGGCGAGCCAGGTGTACGCCCGGGGCTGACCGGCCCCCGTGACGCACGCCCACGCCCCGCCAACAGGCCCCCGGGGAAACGGAATCACCGTCGAAATCACCGTCCTCCCGGACATCGCGTCAGGAAGACGATTACACTGCGGGGGTGCCTCAACTACGCCTTTGCCTCAACCAGATCGACTCGACGGTCGGCGATCTCACCGGCAATGCCGAGGCGATCGTCCGCTGGACCCGGCACGCCGCCGAGCTGGGCGCCCATCTCGTCGCGTTCCCCGAGATGGTGCTGACCGGCTATCCCGTGGAGGATCTGGCCCTGCGGTCGTCCTTCGTCGAAGCCTCGCGTGCGGCGCTGCGCGCGCTCGCCGTGCGGCTCGACGCGGAGGGTTTCGGCGAACTGCCGGTGGTCGTCGGCCACCTCGGCCGTTCCGAGCACGCCGCTCCCCGGTACGGGCAGCCCGCGGGTGCGCCGCGCAACGCTGCGGCGGTGCTGCACCGGGGGCGGATCGCACTGGACTTCGCCAAGCACCATCTCCCCAACTACGGGGTGTTCGACGAGTTCCGGTACTTCGTGCCGGGCGATTCGCTGCCGGTCGTGCGGGTGCGCGGCATCGATGTGGCGCTCGCCATCTGCGAGGACCTGTGGCAGGACGGCGGGCGCGTACCGGCTGCCCGCGCGGCGGGCGCGGGGCTGCTGCTTTCGATCAACGCCTCGCCCTACGAGCGGGACAAGGACGACACCCGTCTCGAACTGGTCCGCAGGCGGGCCCGGGAGGCCGGTTGCACCACCGCGTATCTGGCGATGATCGGCGGCCAGGACGAGCTGGTCTTCGACGGTGACTCGATCGTGGTGGACGCGGAGGGCGAAGTGATCGCCCGCGCACCGCAGTTCGCCGAGGGCAGTGTGATCCTCGATCTCGAACTCCCGGCCGCCGCGGCCGAGCCGCCGTCCGGGGAGGTGAACGACGGGCTGCGGATCGACCACGTCGTACTCACCGGGGAGCCGCTCCCGCCGTACGCCCCCGAGCTGGCGGGCGGGTACGCCGAGCGGCTCGACGACGACGAGGAGCTGTACTCCGCGCTGGTCGTGGGGTTGCGCGCGTACGTCGCGAAGAACGGTTTCAGCAGTGTGCTGGTCGGGCTCTCCGGCGGCATCGACTCGGCGCTCGTCGCGGCCCTGGCCTGCGACGCGCTGGGCGCGGCGCACGTGTACGGCGTCTCGATGCCGTCGAAGTACTCCTCGGACCACTCCCGGGACGACGCGGCCGAGCTGGCCCGGCGTACGGGACTGAACTACCGCACCGTACCGATCGGCCCGATGTTCGACGCGTTCATGGGGTCGCTGAAGCTCACCGGACTCGCGGAGGAGAACCTCCAGTCGCGGCTGCGCGGCACCACGCTGATGGCGATCTCCAACCAGGAGGGGCAGCTCGTGCTCGCGCCGGGCAACAAGTCGGAGCTGGCGGTGGGCTATTCGACGCTCTACGGGGACTCGGTCGGGGCGTACGGGCCGATCAAGGACGTGTACAAGTCGGCGGTCTTCCGGCTGGCGAGGTGGCGCAACCGGGCCGCCGAGGAGCGCGGTCAGATCCCGCCGATCCCGGAGGCGTCGATCACCAAGCCGCCCAGCGCGGAGCTCCGGCCGGGGCAGGTGGACGCAGACTCGCTGCCGGACTACGAGGTGCTGGACCGGATTCTGGAGCTGTACGTCGACCGGGACCAGGGCCGGGACGCGATCGTCGCGGCGGGCTTCGACGAGGAGCTGGTGACGCGGACGCTGCGGCTGGTGGACACCGCCGAGTACAAGCGGCGGCAGTACCCGCCGGGCACGAAGATCTCGCCGAAGGGGTTCGGCAAGGACCGGCGGCTGCCCGTCACCAACCAGTGGCGCGAGGCGCCCGTGAAGCAGCTTCCGTAGCCGGGGCGGGGGCGCTGTCCCGGCACCCCCGCCCCGGCACCCTGCCTACTCCCCCGGTGCGCTCCGTACGGTCTGCCGTCCGGACACGTGCGCTTCCGGCGCACCGGCGTCGGTGTCGGCGGTCCCGTCCGGCCCGCCCGCGACGACCCGCGAGGGTGTGACGCGCTCGCGGTCCAGCAGGGTCGCGGTGACCGCGATGCCGAGGCCGGCGACGGCGAGCGCCGCGCCGACCGGTGCGGGCGAGGTCCAGCCCCAGCCAGCCGAGATGGCCGCGCCGCCGAGCCAGGCGCCGCCCGCGTTGGCGAGGTTGAACGCCGAGTGGTTGGAGGCGGAGGCCAATGTGGGCGCGTCCTTCGCCTTGCGCATCACCAGCATCTGGAGCGGGGTGGTCGTCATGAAGCCGACCGCCCCGAGCAGGACCACCATCGCGAGCGCCAGCCACTGCACGTGCACCGTGAGCGGGAAGAGAAGCAGGACGACGGTGAGCGCGCCGAGCGAGCCGAAGAGCGTCGGCCGCAGAGCCCGGTCGGTGAGCGGTCCGGCGGCGAGCGCGCCGAGGGTCATACCGATGCCGAAGAGGGCGAGCACGAGGGTGACCGAGGACTCGCCGAAGCCCATCGCCTCGGTGGTCATGGAGGAGAGGTACGAGTACACGGCGAACACGCCACCGAAGCCGAAGACGGCGGTGAGCAGTCCGAGGATCACCTGGCGGTTGCCGAGCGCGCGCAGTTCGTGGCGTACGTCCTGGTGCTCGGCGACGGGGATCTGCGGGATCAGCCGGGACAGGGCGGTCAGGGCGACCAGTCCGATCACGGCCACCACGAGGAACGTCGCCCGCCAGCCGAGGTGCTGGCCGAGCAGGGTCGCGGCCGGTACGCCCACGATGTTGGCCACGGTCAGGCCGAGGAACATCCGGGCGACGGCCCGCGCCTGGCGGTCCTCCGGGACCAGGCGGGCGGCGACGACCGCGCCGACGCCGAAGAACGCGCCGTGCGGCAGGCCCGCGATCAGGCGGCCCGCGACGAGCCAGCCGAAGCCGGGGGCGAGCGCCGAGGCGGCGTTGCCGAGGACGAAGAGTCCCATCAGCAGCAGGAGCATCCGCTTGCGGGGGATGCGGGAGCCGAGAGCGGTGAGCAGCGGGGCGCCGAGTACGACGCCGATCGCATAGGCGGAGACGAGGTAACCGGCGGTGGGCACCGACGTACCCAGGTCGTCCGCGACATTGGGCAGCAGCCCCATCATCACGAACTCGGTGGTGCCTATGCCGAAGGCGCTCACAGCCAGGGCGAGCAAGGCCAGAGGCATGGGGAAGGAACCTTTCAGCAGGAGGGCGCGCGCCTGTGTCCGGGGCGGACGGTAGGCCCGTACGGGGACGTGGCGCAGCGGTCGGCCGCGCGGAAGTGCGCGCGGACCGGGCGGAGAGGGGACGGGCGGAGGTCGAAGGACGGGCGGCGGTGCTCCGGCGGCTCTGCCAGGCATGCTCAGGTCAGCAACCTGAACAAAGTGTGGCAGACAATCCGTTCCTGGAGGTGAACGGGTCGTTTCGGCGGAGTCCGGCCCGGGCGTCGGCCGGGTGCCGGCCGCTGGGCCCCCGCCCGACGCCGCTCACCCCTCCCCGCTCGTACGGGGCCCGGTCAGAGCTGGACGCGGGCGGCGATCGGCAGGTGGTCGCTGGCGGTCGCCGCGAGCGTCCACGAGGACATCGGCTCCACTCCCCTGACCATGATCTGGTCGATCCGGGCCATCGGGAACGCGGCGGGCCAGCTGAAGCCGAAGCCGTCGCCGGCGGCGCCCTGGGTGGATCGCATCTGTGAGGTGACGGCCCGCAGGGCGCGGTCGTTCATGGTGCCGTTGAGGTCGCCGAGCAGGACGACCCGGCTCAGCGGTTCGTCGGAGATGGCCTCGCCGAGGGCGTCGGCGCTGTTGTCGCGCTGGTTGGCGGTGAACCCGGCGTGCAGTTTGACGCGGACGGACGGCAGGTGGGCGACGTACACGGCGACCTTGCCGCCGGGGGCGGTGATGGTGGAGCGCATGGCCCGGACCCAGCCCATCTTGATGTCCACGGGCTTGGTGTCGCTGAGCGGGTACTTGCTCCAGAGGCCGACGGTGCCCTGGACCGAGTGGTACGGGTAGGGCGCGTCGAGCGCCTTCTCGTACGCGGCGACCTGGCCGCTCGGCAGTTCCTGGAGGGCCACCACGTCCGCGCCGGAGCCCGCGACCTGCTGGGCGGTACCGGCGGGGTCGGGGTTGCCGGCGTTCACGTTGTGCGTGGCGACGGTGAGGTCGCCGCCGGCGCCGGACTTGTCGTCGAGCAGCAGACCGCCGAAGAGATTCAGCCACACGACCAGGGGCAGGAGCAGGGCGACGAGCGCGGTGGCGGAGCGCCGTACGAGACCGAGGAGCAGCAGAACGGGGAGAACGACACCGATCCACGGCAGGAAGGTCTCGGTGAGGCTGCCGAGGTTGCCGAGCCGGTTGGGGATCTCCGCGTGGAAGACCATCACCAGCGTCACCAGGACCGAGCAGAGCGCGAGCACGATTCCGCGCCGCCAGATACCCCGGTCCGCCTTCAGGCGGGCCAGCTTCCCTCGCAGGCGGGAGCCGGCGCGCGGCGGCTCCGCGTTGTCGTTGCCGGTGTCCGCTCCGTACGCCTGCACCATCGCGCTTCCTCACTGCGTTGCCCTGCATGTCGCCGCGCCCCCGACCCTAGGGGATCGGCGGGCGTTTTCCCTCCGTCCGGGGCGGCGGCACGGAGTGGAGGACGACCGGAACGGTGCCATGGGTTCCGCTTTGTGCCGAGCCGTCCCGGTGCTGTGACCGACCCCTCATTTCCGGCCGGTCCGGTCCGGAGCGTCCAGGGTCACACCGGCCGGAGCGTCCGGCTGTAGGGCGTGTCCGTGGGGTCAGTTGCGCCCGGAGGGGCCGGGCGCGTCGGCCGGACCCGGCGCCGCGGCGGCGCCCGACGCCGGACCGAGGCCCTGCATCAGGGCGTCGATGACCCGGTCGACCAGGTCCTCGGGCAGCGGCGCGTCGCGGCGGTGCAGCGTCCGCACGAGCATCGGGCCGAT
>NZ_JBSFVR010000056.1:0-28196 GCF_053592415.1 Streptomyces sp. NPDC002690
CAGCGGAAGTGGGAGTGAAGCGGTCCGACATGTCTGCCTCTTGATCGACGGGCCCGGACGGCTGCTCTGCCGACCGACCAATTTGTTCAGTGCCAGTACTAATACTCCAATTCCTGACGTCGCACCAGACCTCATCTGTGACACAACGGTCACTCCTGGACAACTTTCCCGTCATATGTATGACGACATCGTCCTCAGTGACCCGATTCACGGTCGATCCACAGCAATCGAGCTGTATTTGTTTTGTGTACGATCAAAAGAGACTCCCCGCAGGAACGAGGTACGCCATGCCGTTCGGAGACGCCCGGGAAGGGGCAGATCAGCGGCCCGCCGCCGTCATCGGGGTGGACAGTTCCACCCAGTCGACCAAGGCCGCCGTCATCGATGTGCCGACCGGCCGCGTGCTGGCGGTCGGCCGCGCCCCGCACACCGTGACCGGCCGGGACGGCGCCCGTGAGAGCGACCCCGAGGAGTGGTGGCAGGCCCTGCGCGCGGCCGTCGCCGAGGCCCTGGCCGCGGCGGACCTCGTCCCCTCCGCGATCGCCGGCATCGCCGTAGCCGGGCAGCAGCACGGCCTGGTCGTCCTGGACGCCGACGGCCGGCCGCTGCGCCCCGCGCTGCTCTGGAACGACACCCGTTCCGCCCCCCAGGCCACCGCTCTCACCTCCGCGCTCGGCGGCCCCGAGGCGTGGCTGGAGCGGACCGGATCGGTGCCCGTCGCCTCCATGACCGCCACCAAATGGCAGTGGCTGCGGGAGAACGAACCGGACACCGTCGCCGCCGCGGCGGCCATCCGCCTCCCGCACGACTACCTCACCGAACGGCTCTCCGGCGCCGCCGTGACCGACCCGGGCGACGCCTCCGGCACGCTCTGGTACTCCCACACCGCGCACGGTTACGACCCCGAGCTGCTCGCGCTCACCGGCGTACGCTCCGACATGCTCTCCACCGTCGCCCCCACCGGAGCGGCCCTGGCCGGACACCTCACCGAGCGGGCCGCCCGCGACCTCGGCCTCCCCGCCGGGATCGCGGTGGCCGCCGGGACCGGCGACAACATGGCCGCCGCGGTCGGCCTGGGCCTCGGCGCGGAGGGCCTGCTCGACCACCCGGTCGTCAGCCTCGGCACCTCCGGCACCGTCTTCGCCGCCACCCGCACCCGGCCGTCCTCCCCGCTGCTCGCCGGCTTCGCCGCCGCGGACGGCACCCACCTGCCGCTCGGCTGCACCCTGAACTGCACCCTCGCCGTGGACAAGGTCGCCGCCCTGCTGGGCCTGGACCGCGAGGACGCCGAACCCGGCGGCGAGGCGGTCCTGCTGCCGTTCCTCGACGGCGAACGCACCCCCGACCTGCCGCACGCCGCCGGGCTGCTCACCGGCCTGCGGCACGACACCACCCCGCAGCAGCTGTTGGGCGCGGCCTACGAGGGAGCCGTCGTGGCGATCCTGCGGGCGCTGGACGAACTGCCCCTGGACGCCCCGGACGCCCCCCTGCGCCTGATCGGCGGCGGTGCGCGCGGCACCCGGTGGGTCGAGACCGTGCGCCGCCTCTCCGGCCGGCCCGTGATCGTCCCCGAGTCCACCGAACTGGTCGCGCTGGGCGCCGCGGCGCTCGCCGCGGCCGCGGTCACCGGCGGCGATCCGGTGGCCCTGGCCGCCGGCTGGGGCACCGGCGCGGACCGCCGACTGGCCGCCGTACCGCGTGACACGGCCACCTGGGACCGGATCGTCCAGGTCCTGGACCGGGCAGCCCCGGCCCTCCTGGAACCCGACCTCCGGGAACCCGACCGTGTGAGCCCCTGACACCCCGGAGGCCCGGGCCCTCGGAGCGCGTATCCCCGCGAGTTCACCGGCCCCCGAACCCCCGTACCAGTCCCGCGAGTCACCGACCCGCGGACCCCGATTCTCCGAACGACTGCAGAACGGCTAAGGACCCCCCATGAAGTTCACCGACGGCTTCTGGCAGATGCGCGACGGTGTGGCCGCCTCGTACGCCACCGAAGTCCGCGATCTGCGCCTGGACAGCGACCGGCTCACGGCCTATGCCGCCGTCAAGCAGGTCACGCGCCGGGGCGACACGCTCAACGCCCCCCTCCTCACGGTCGAGGCGCACTCTCCCGCCGAGGGCGTCATCGGCGTGCGCGTCACGCACCTCGCCGGAAAGCGCAACCCCGGCCCCGAGTTCGGCCTGCCCGGTGCCACCGGGGAAGCGACCGCCACCACCCGCCGTGAGAACGGCACCGTCGAGCTCACCAGCGGCCCGCTCACCCTGCGGCTCTCCGACTCGGGCGCCTTCGGCCTGGACTTCCTGGACGGCGAGGGCCGTCTGCTGACGGCCGCGGGCCGTAAGGGAACGGCCTTCGCCACCGTGCCGGACGGCGGTCACCACATGGCCGCCCAACTCGCCCTCGGCGTCGGCGAGACCATCCACGGGCTCGGCGAGCGCTTCACCCCGTACGTGAAGAACGGCCAGGTCGTCGACATCTGGCAGGCGGACGGCGGTACCAGCAGCGAACAGGCGTACAAGAACATCCCGTTCTACCTCTCCTCGCGCGGCTACGGCGTCTTCGTCAACCACCCCGGCAAGGTCTCCTTCGAGGTCGGCTCCGAGGCCGTGGGGCAGGTGCAGTTCAGCGTCGAGGACCAGACGCTGGAGTACTTCGTCATCGCCGGCCCGACGCCCAAGGACGTACTCGCCCGCTACACCGCCCTCACCGGCCGCCCCGCGCTGCCGCCGGCCTGGTCCTTCGGGCTCTGGCTGACGACCTCCTTCACCACCTCGTACGACGAGAAGACCGTCACCTCGTTCGTGGAGGGCATGGCGGACCGGGGCATCCCGCTCTCCGTCTTCCACTTCGACTGCTTCTGGATGCGCGAGTACCAGTGGTCGGACTTCGAGTGGGACCCGGAGGTGTTCCCGGACCCGGTGGGCATGCTCGCCCGTCTCAAGGCGCGCGGTCTGCGGATCTGCCTCTGGATCAACCCGTACATCGCGCAGAAGAGCGCCCTGTACGCGGAAGGGGCCGAGAAGGGTTACTTCGTCCGCACCGCCGACGGCGACATCTGGCAGTGGGACAAGTGGCAGGCCGGCATGGCGCTGGTCGACTTCACCAACCCCGAGGCGACCGCCTGGTTCCAGGCCAAGCTGAAGGTCCTGCTCGACCAGGGAGTCGACGGCTTCAAGACGGACTTCGGCGAGCGCATCCCCACGGACGTCGTCTGGCACGACGGCTCCGACCCCGAGCGGATGCACAACTACTACACGCACCTCTACAACAAGGCCGTCTTCGAACTCCTGGAGGAGGAGCGCGGCCAGGGCGAGGCCGTCCTCTTCGCCCGCTCGGCGACCGCCGGCGGCCAGCAGTTCCCGGTCCACTGGGGCGGCGACTGCTGGTCCTCCTTCGGCGCGATGGCGGAGTCGCTGCGCGGCGGGCTCTCGCTCAGCCTGTCCGGCTTCGGGTTCTGGAGCCACGACATCGGCGGCTTCGAGGGCACCCCCGACCCGGCCGTCTTCAAGCGCTGGCTCGCCTTCGGGCTGCTCTCCTCGCACAGCCGGCTGCACGGATCCTCGTCGTACCGCGTGCCGTGGGAGTTCGGCGACGAGGCGGTGGACGTGGCCCGGCAGTTCACCGAGCTCAAGCACCGCCTCATGCCGTACCTGTACGGCGCCGCCGTGGAGGCCCACCGCACCGGCGTCCCGGTGATGCGCCCGATGCTGCTGGAGTTCCCGGACGACCCGGCGACCCGCACGGTGGACCGGCAGTACCTGCTCGGCGGGGACGTGCTGGTGGCCCCGGTCTTCACCGAGGACGGGCAGGTCGAGTACTACGTGCCCGAGGGCACCTGGACCCATCTGCTCTCCGGCGAGACGGTCACCGGGCCGGGCTGGCGTCAGGAGACCCACGGCTTCGACAGCCTCCCGCTCCTGGTCCGCCCCGGCGCGGTCCTGCCGCTCGGCGCGGACGTCTCGCGCCCGGACGGCGACTGGCTGGACGGACTCGAACTGCGCGTGTTCGCCCCCGCCGGTACCGGCGACTTCACCCGCACGGTCACCGTTCCCGACCTCACCGGGGCGCCCGCGGCCACCTTCCGGGTGGTGCGCGAGGGCGACACGATCCACGTGACCTCCGACACAGCCGGCCCGTACGCCGTGGAGGTCGTGGGCGAGGACGGACTGCGCGTGGTCCGCGGCTGATTCGTATACGACCCCCGCACGACCACCGGCCCCGGTGACGAGCGAGACCTTCCGGCTCGCTCGTCACCGGGGCCGGTGCGCTCGGTGCGTGGGGCGTGCGGGCGGGGGCGTGCGGGCGGGCGCGTCGCGGGTGGCCCGGTCGGCACGGAATGCGATCGTGGTCCGGCGGGTTTGCACGAACGCAGCGACACGCACGAAGAACGGACGCACCATGGGCGAGTTGATCCTGATCCGGCACGGCGAGACCGAATGGTCCCGCAACGGACGGCACACCAGTTACACCGATCTGCCGCTCACCGAGTTCGGCGAGACCCAGGCCCGCGCGCTCGTCCCGCTGCTGGCGGACCGCCAGATCGGGCTCAGCCTGGTCAGCCCCTCGGTCCGGGCCCGCCGCACGGCCGAACTGGCCGGACTCACCTCGCCCCGCATCATCCCGGAACTGCGCGAGTGGGACTACGGCGGCTACGAGGGCATCACCACCATCGACATCCACCGCACCCGCCCGCTCTGGAACCTCTGGACCGACGGGGTCGAGGCCGGTCCCACCGCGCACCCGGGCGAGAGCCCGGCCGAGATCGGCGAGCGGGCCGACAAGGTGCTCGCCGGCGTGCGCGCGACGGCCGAGGGCCTCGCGAGCGACGAGGACGTCGTGCTCGTCGCCCATTCCCACTTCCTGCGCGTGCTCACCGCCCGCTACCTGGACCTCCCTCCCGCGGGCGGGAGCCTCTTCCAACTGGCCACCGGGGCGATCTCCCGGCTGGGTACCGAGCACGGGCAGCCCGTGATCACGGCGTGGAACCTGGCCCTGCCCGAGAGCCTCGTCCGCGAGGTCCGCCGGGACCGCTGAGCCGGGTCCGCCGAGCCGGGTCCGCTGAGCCGGGTCCACTATTTTTTTCCGCACCACCCACAGGCGCCCGAGGGCTGGGCCGTACGGCGCCGGAGCAGTGAAGGCCCAGGCCCGGGACGGCCGGCACCGGAGGACACGGTGTCGGCCCTTCCGCTTTTCCGGGATCGATCCGGACCCGTCCCTCGCTCATTTCTTCGACAACGAATCATTCGCTTTCGAATCATTCGGGAACTGAACGCGCTTGCGTCGATGGTGTGGGTGTACGGCACGAACTCGACCGATTCGCCCGGATCGAATTCGCCCCGGCCGGTGGGCAAGGGTGCGGACCGGTCGTCCCGGGATCGGTGTTTGCCGCCATTTATTGTGACCCGGGCGCGAGGGGATTCCGCCGGATGCGGCGCCCCGGGACGCCCGCGCGAGGCCCGCGTGACGGCCAAGTGGTCCCGCGTTTCGCGGCGGTTACGGGAGAGGTGACGGGCGAATCGTCGAAATCCGGGAAATGCTGCCGTCGGGCTCCGGGCGCACGGTGCCGACGTATCCGCGAGGTCTCAACTCGGGAAAGACTCCCGGGCAAACCTGCATTCGATCTTGCTCCTCCGGCAACAAGTGGACTATACCTGTCGGCGTCTGCACAGCCGTTTCACACGGTTGCGCACTCGCCAGGGGTACGGGGGAGCGGTACGAGGCATGCCATGGGCTGTTTCGCTGTACGTTCTCCCGGCATGCCAGGCCGAGTCAGGCACATTGGTACGTCTCTCTGCATGACCCAAGCGCAACCGACCGCGCGGTGGCGGGACCCTTCGCCTGAGGCGAGATCTCGACGGGTGACCGGTACACCGCCTGAGTCCTGATGAAGGTGAGGACTTGAGCATGGGATCGACCTCCGCCCACAACAATGAGGGCCTCGGCCGTCGCGATCTGATCAAGCGGTCCGCCGCTCTCGGCGTGATCACCGTTCCCACGATGAGCTTCCTGGCGTCCTGCGCCAGTGGTGACAGCGGCTCCGACGAGAAGGTCGAGAAGGGCACCAAGTCGGCGGAGAACCCGCTGGCCGTCAACGAGAGCGCACCTCTCGAACTGGTCATCTTCGACGGCGGGTTCGGCACCAAGTACGCCGAGGACGCCAAGGCCGTCTACGCGAAGACGTACCCCAAGGCCAAGGTCACGTTCTCCAAGACGCAGAAGATCCAGTCGGTCCTGCAGCCGCGCTTCAACGGCGGTACCCCGCCGGACCTGATCGACAACTCCGGTGCCCAGCAGATGGACATGGGCGTCCTGGTCGGCAAGAAGCAGCTCGCGGACCTGACTCCGCTGCTCGACGCGCCGTCCATCGACGACCCGAACAAGACCGTGCGCGACACCCTGCGCCCGGGCATCGTCGAGATGGGCCAGTTCGACGGCGACCCGGTCTGGATCATGTACTACGCCTACACGGTGTACGGCGTGTGGTACTCGCAGACCGCCCTGGACAAGCTCGACGCGACGTACCCGGAGAACTGGGACGACATGCTCGCGCTCTGCGCGAAGGCCAAGAAGAAGGGCATCGCCGGCTGGACCTACGCCGGCAAGTACCCCTACTACCTGCCGTTCTCGCTCTACCCCTTCATCGCCAAGATCGGCGGTGTCGAGGTGCTCGACGCGATCGACAACCTGGAGCCGAAGGCGTGGGAACACCCCGCCGTCAAGGCCGCGTTCGAGGCGTACTACGAGCTCTTCAAGAAGGGCTACGTCCTGGAGGGCACCCCGGGTCTGGACCACCGCGGTTCGCAGGGCGCGTGGGCCAACGGCAAGGCGCTCTTCATCCCCAACGGCTCCTGGGTGGAGAACGAGGAAGCCGCCATCATTCCCAAGGACTTCAAGCTGTCCGTGGGTGCGCCCTCCAGCCTCGACGCCTCCGACAAGATGCCCTTCGGCACCATCTGGGCGTCCGGCGGTGAGCCCTTCATCGTCCCGGCCAACGCGAAGAACGCCGAGGGCGGCATGGAGCAGCTGCGCATCATGCTCAGCGAGGCCTCCTCGAAGTCCTTCACCACCAGCACCAAGTCCCTGTCCGCCTACAACGGCGGCACCGACGGCATCGAGCTGTCGGACGGCCTCAAGTCCGGTGTCGCCGCGCTGGAGAAGGCCGGTACCAACGTCGTCAACCCGCGCCTGCAGGACTGGTACGTGAAGCTCCAGAAGGAGCAGATCGGCGTCTCCGGTCTCGGCGAGATGATGGCCGGCCGTGCGACCCCCGCCGAGGCGATCAAGAAGATCCAGGGCTACGCGGACGCGGCGGCCAAGGACGGGTCCATCAAGCACTTCAAGCACCAGTGATCCACGCGTCACCAGCGGCGGCACGGCAGGAAGGTCGGAGTCGGTAACGATGCAGCACGGTAAATACCGGTTCATAGTCGGGTTCTTGATCGCCCCGATGGCGTTGTACGTCATCTTCGTCGTCTGGCCCTTCATTCAGTCCATCTACTACTCGTTCACGGACTGGACGGGGCTGAGCCCCGACTTCGAGATGGTCGGCTTCGACAACTACACCAAGATGTTCAAGGACGACATCTTCTGGAAATCGCTGGAGCACAGTGTGCTGCTGGCGATCCTGCTGCCGCTGGTGACGCTGGGGCTCGCGCTCTTCTTCGCCTTCATGCTCAATGTGGGGGGACGGCGCCGTAAGGGCGCGCTCATCTCGGGCGTCCGCGGATCGGGTTTTTACAAGATCGCCTACTTCTTCCCGCAGGTTCTCTCCATCGCGATCGTGGCGATCCTCTTCCAGTTCGCCTTCGACCCGGCCCAGGGCATGATCAACGGGTCGCTGAAGGCATTCGGATTCGACCACGACCTGCCGAACTGGCTCGGCGACCCGAAGCTCGCGCTCTGGTGCATCATGGCGGTCCTCGTCTGGTGCACGACAGGGTTCTTCGTGGTGCTCTTCTCGGCGGGCATGGCGTCCATCCCGAAGGACTTCTACGAGGCGGCCCTGCTGGACGGGGCCACCAGGTTCACCACGTTCTTCCGGATCACCCTCCCGCTGCTCTGGGACACCGTGCAGTCCGGGTGGGTCTACATGGGCATCCTCGCGCTGGGCGCCGAGGGCTTCGCGGTGGTGAACATCATGAGCGTCGGCCCCGGCGGACCTGACTACTCGACCACCGTCCTGCCGCTGTACGTCTACCAAGCGGCGTTCCGGGACGGACAGGCCGGCTACGCGACCACGATCGGCGTCGCCCTGCTCCTCGTGACGCTGGCGTTCGCCGCCGTCGTCATGAAGCTGGGCCGGCGCGAGCGGCTGGAGTACTGATGAAGACCACTGACACCCCGCCCGCCCTCCGCGAGGAGGGCGGCGTACCCGGACAGCGGGTGGCCGGGACCGACGGCGGCGGCACGTCCAAGGCGAAGCGCGGCGAGGGACACGTCCTCAACGTGTTCTCGCACGGTGTGCTCGTCATCTGGGCGGTCCTGGTGATCCTGCCGCTGTTCTGGGCCGTGATGTCCGCGTTCAAGTCGGACAAGGCCATCTTCAACTCCCCGTGGGCGCTGCCCGACTCCCTGAGCTTCGACGCCTGGGGACGGGCCTGGAACCAGGCGCACATGAGCGAGTACTTCCTCAACACCGTCCTGGTGGTCGGGGGTTCGCTCGTCGGCACGCTGGTGCTGGGGTCGATGGCCGCGTACGTGCTGGCCCGGTTCGACTTCCCCGGCAACCGGTTCATTTACTTCTTGTTCGTCGGAGGCATGAGCTTCCCGGTCATGCTGGCCCTGGTTCCGCTGTTCTACGTCATGGACAACATGGGGCTGCTGAACACGATCCACGGCCTGATCCTCGTGTACATCGCGTACTCGCTGCCGTTCACCGTGTTCTTCCTGACCTCGTTCTTCCGCACACTGCCGACCTCGGTGGCGGAGGCGGCGCTGATCGACGGGGCCTCGCACACCCGGACCTTCTTCCAGGTGATGCTGCCGATGGCGAAGCCGGGGCTGATCAGCGTCGGGATCTTCAACTTCCTCGGGCAGTGGAACCAGTACATGCTGCCCACGGTGCTGAACACCGACCCGGACAAGCGGGTGCTCGCGCAGGGCCTGGTGGAGCTCTCCACCAGCCAGGGATACAAGGGGGACTACTCCGGGCTCTTCGCCGGACTCGTCATCGCCATGCTCCCCGTCCTCGCCGCGTACATCGTCTTCCAGCGTCAGGTGGTGGCCGGCCTGACCGCCGGAGCGCTGAAGTAACACCTCCGCTTCACCGCGGCTTCACCACGGAACCGCCCGACTGCCTCCGGCCGTTGGGCGGTTTCGTCCGTGTTCGGTCGAATTCCGCCGACCTCATGTGGGGAGGTACCGCGCTCATACGGGGCTCCGAGCGTTCAAGGTCTTGACGGGGCATACCCAGGAACGGTCAGCTATTGGTTCACATGTTAGAGAAAACGGCAGGAGTGAGTGAGTCGATGGAGACTCCGGGGTCGCAGACATCTCTGCATCGGGCCAATCTTGAGCGGGTCGTACGCGCCGTGCGCATGGCGGGGTCGCTCACCCAGGCGGAAATCGCCAGGAGTACCGGCCTCTCCGCGGCCACCGTCTCCAACATCGTGCGCGAGCTGAAGGACGGCGGCACCGTCGAGGTGACCCCCACCTCGGCGGGGGGCCGCAGGGCCCGGAGCGTCTCGCTCAGCGGCGACGCGGGCGTCGTCATCGGGGTGGACTTCGGCCATACGCATCTACGCGTGGCGATCGGCAACCTGGCCCACCAGGTCCTCGCCGAGGAGTCCGAGCCGCTGGACGTGGACGCCTCCTCCGCGGACGGGTTCGGGCGGGCGGAAGCGCTGGTCAACCGCCTGATCCGGACCACCGGGATCGGCCAGGACAAGGTCATAGGCGTGGGGCTCGGGGTGCCCGGCCCGATCGACGTGGAGTCGGGCACGCTCGGCTCCACGTCGATCCTGCCGGGATGGACGGGCATCAACCCCAGCGCGGAACTCGCCGCCCGCCTCGGAGTGCCCGTCTACGTCGACAACGACGCCAACCTCGGGGCCCTGGGGGAGCTGGTCTGGGGGAGCGGACGCGGGGTCCGGGACCTCGCGTACATCAAGGTCGCCAGCGGGGTGGGGGCGGGCCTGGTGATCAACGGAGCGATCTACCGGGGTCCCGGGGGGACCGCCGGGGAGATCGGCCACATCACCCTCGACGAAGCGGGCCCTGTCTGCCGCTGCGGGAACCGCGGGTGCCTGGAGACCTTCACCGCCGCCCGGTACGTCCTGCCGCTCCTGAGGCCCAGCCACGGGCCGGACCTGACCATGGACCGGGTCGTCCAGCTGGCCCGCGAGGGCGACCCCGGGTGCCGCCGGGTGATCGCCGACGTCGGCCGGCACATCGGCAGCGGCGTGGCGAACCTGTGCAACCTCCTCAACCCCAGCCGGGTCGTACTCGGCGGATCGCTGGCGGAGGCAGGGGAGTTGGTCCTCGGGCCCATCCGCGACTCCGTCGCGCGCTACTCCATCCCGAGCGCCGCGCGACAGCTCTCGGTGCTCCCGGGAGCGCTCGGAGGGCGCGCCGAGGTGCTCGGCGCGCTCGCTCTGGTGCTGAGTGAAATGGGCGATTCCACCCTGTTGGAGAACACGCTCTCCGCCGCCAGCCCTGCCTTCACTTAGATAACGAATGGCACCGTTGTCATCTCGTTAAGTATTTACTCCTTGACGTCGCCTCTGCGGCCGAGTTGACTTCCGTCCACCTCGGCCGCAACGTCGCGGCCTCGTCAGGGAGGTTCGAGTTATGAACACGCGTATGCGCCGTGCCGCTGTTGCTGTCGCCGCCACCGCCATGGCGGTCTCGCTTGCCGCTTGTGGGAGCGCCAAGGAGTCCGGCGACAAGGCCGACAGCTCTTCGTCGTCCTCGGCCAAGAAGGGCGACGACCTCAAGATAGGTCTGCTCCTTCCGGAGAACGCCACCGCTCGGTACGAGCAGTTCGACAAGCCGATCATCGAGAAGAAGATCGGCGAGCTCACGGGCGGCAAGGCGGAGGTCGTCTACAGCAACGCCAAGCAGGACGCCACGCTGCAGGCGCAGCAGGTCGAGACCATGATCACCAACAAGGTCGACGCCCTCATCATCGACGCGGTGGACTCCAAGTCGATCGCCAACAGCGTGCAGAAGGCCAAGGACGCGGGCATCCCCGTCGTCGCCTTCGACCGCCTCGCCGAAGGCCCCATCGACGCCTACACCTCCTTCGACAACGAAGAGGTCGGCCGGGTCCAGGGCAAGGCTCTCCTCGAGGCGCTGGGTGACAACGCCTCCAAGGGCAAGATCGTGATGATGAACGGCGCGATCACCGACCCGAACGCCGCACTCTTCAAGAAGGGCGCCAAGTCCGTCCTGGACGGCAAGGTGACCGTCGGCAAGGAGTACGACACCAAGGAGTGGAAGCCGGAGAACGCCAACGCCAACATGGAGGCGGCGATCACGGCTCTCGGCAAGGACAAGATCGTCGGCGTCTACTCCGCCAACGACGGCATGGCCGGCGGTATCATCACCGCCCTCAAGGCCTCCGGTCTGAAGACCCTCCCGCCGGTCACCGGTCAGGACGCCGAGCTCGCGGGTGTTCAGCGCATCGTCGCCGGTGAGCAGTTCATGAGCGTCTACAAGCCGTACGCCCCGGAGGGTGAGGCCGCCGCCACCATGGCCGTCTCGCTGGCCAAGGGCGAGAAGATCGCCGCGTCGGTCGCCACCTCGACCGTGGACAGCCCCACCACCAAGGGTGTCCCGACCTACCTCGTCCCGGTCGTCTCGCTGACCAAGGACAACATCAAGGACACGGTCGTCGAGGACGGCGTCTACACCGTCGCCCAGATCTGCGCCGGCCAGTACGCCTCCGCCTGCGCCACCCTCGGCCTCAAGTAGTCCGATCCGCCGGACCCCGCCCCCGCCCCGCGCGGCCGGCGGGGCTCCGGCCGGGTCCGGCCCCCCCGCCCTCGGCGGGTCGGCCGGTCCCCGTGGGCCCGCCGCACAGCGGCCCGCCCACCAGAAGCCTGTCCGGTGCCCCGCCCTTCATCAGCCCCGCTAGCGGGCGGGGCGCCGGACGGAAACGCTTCCTCGCTTTCCCTTCTGCTCAACCACCGCGCCTCCCCCCAGGCGCGGCATCCCCGCCGGTCAGGCGGCGAAGGAGATGGTTCACGTGTCCGCTACGCCCGTGTTGGCGTTGCGAGGGATCTCGAAGCGATTCGGTGCCGTACAGGTACTCACCGAAGTCGAGCTCGAGGTCCACGCCGGTGAAGTGGTCGCCCTGGTGGGCGACAACGGCGCCGGTAAATCAACGCTGGTCAAGACCATTGCCGGTGTCCACCCCATCGATGACGGCGTCATCGAGTGGGAGGGCAAGCCGGTCCACATCAACCGCCCCCAGGACTCCCAGGGGCTGGGCATCGCGACGGTCTACCAGGACCTCGCCCTCTGCGACAACCTCGATGTCGTGGGCAACCTCTACCTCGGCCGGGAGCTGCGCCGCTTCGGCGTCCTCGACGAGGTCGAGATGGAGCGCCGCTCCCGCGAGCTGCTCTCCACGCTCTCCATCCGCATCCCCAGCGTCCGTATCCCGATCGCCTCCCTCTCCGGCGGTCAGCGCCAGACGGTGGCCATCGCGCGTTCGATGCTCGGTGACCCGAAGCTGGTCATCCTCGACGAGCCGACGGCCGCCCTCGGCGTCGAGCAGACCGCCCAGGTCCTCGACCTGGTCGAGCGGCTGCGCGAGCGCGGTCTCGCGGTCATCCTCATCAGCCACAACATGGCCGACGTCAAGGCGGTGGCCGACAAGGTCGCCGTGCTGCGCCTGGGCCACAACAACGGCGTCTTCGACGTGAAGACCACCTCGCACGAAGAGATCATCTCTGCCATCACGGGAGCCACGGACAACGCCGTGACCCGTCGTGCGGCGCGCACCGCGGAGGTTTCGAAGTGACCACGGACAAGACCTCCACCGCCACGGCGGAATCGCCGGTCGTCAACCAGGAGGCCGCCGACGGCGCCGCCACCGCGGTCGACCCCCGGCTGCTCGTCCGCGAGCAGGGCCTGGGCGGCTACTTCAGCGAGTTCAAGCGCAAGATCAGCGCCGGTGACCTGGGCTCGCTCCCGGTCATCATCGGTCTGGTCGTCATCTGCGTCGTCTTCCAGAGCATGAACTCCGAGTTCCTCTCCGCGAAGAACATCACCGACATCTCGGTCACGATGGTCGCCACCGGCATGATGGCCGTCGGCATCATCTTCGTGCTGCTGCTCGGTGAGATCGACCTCTCGGTCGGCTCCGTCAGCGGTGTCTCGGGTGCCCTCGTCGCGGTGCTCACCATCACGCACGGCATGAACGAATGGCTCGCCATTCTCATCGCCATCATCAGCGGTGCGGTGATCGGCGCGATCCACGGCTTCTTCTTCGCCAAGATCGGCGCCCCGGCGTTCGCCGTCACCCTGGCCGGCCTGCTGTTCTGGCTCGGCTTCATGCTCAACCTGCTCGGCGACACGGGCACCATCAACCTGGACAGCAAGGGCGTCGTCGGCCAGATGACGACGTACTACTTCACCGACGTCGCCGCGGCCTACGGCCTCGCGATCGTGGGTGTGGCGGCGTTCTTCCTGTCGGCCTTCTTCGACAGCCGTCGCCGTGAGGCGGCCGGGGTCCCGTCCCGCCCGCTCTCCGACATCATCGTGCGCACGGTCGTCCTGGCGGTCTTCGCCTTCGCCGCCGCGTTCATGTTCAACCAGGACCGCGGTCTGCCCCTGGCGTTCGTGCTCTTCATCGTCGCCCTGGTCGTCACGGACTTCGTCCTGCGCCGTACGGCCTACGGCCGGAAGATCTTCGCCCTCGGTGGCAGCGTCGAGGCCTCCCGCCGCGCCGGTATCAACGTCACCGCGATCCGCGTCTCGGTGTTCGCCATCGCCGGTACCTTCGGGGCCATCGGCGGCCTGTTCTGGGCCTCCAAGATCGCGTCCGCCAACCAGAGCGCCGGTACCGGCGACCTGCTGATGAACGTCATCGCGGCGGCCGTCATCGGTGGCACCAGCCTCTTCGGTGGCCGGGGCCGCACCTGGAACGCCCTCCTCGGCGTGATGGTGATCGTCTCCATCCAGTACGGTCTGAACCTCGAAGGCATCGCCACCCCGGTCCAGTACATGATCACGGGTGCCGTCCTCCTGGCGACGGTCTGCATCGACTCCGTCACCCGCAAGACCCAGAAGACGGCGGGCCGCGCCTGAACCACGGCTCCGCGCGGGTGCCCGGCGTCCCCCAGGGGGTGCCGGGCACCCGCGCGTCCGTCTTCAGGCCGTTCCCATCCTGTTCGATGAGGATGGCGGGGGGTTCCGGGGTAGGAGCACGCAGCGCGAGGTTCTGGCGGGGGCGTCCCGCTCCTCGGGACTCCGGGCGTGAGAAGGAACGCACCGCCCGATGCTCCGGCCCCGGGCCGGAACATTAGACTCGTCCAAATCGACACGCTCGACCAGCTCACACGCAAGGAGGCACGGGTGGACCTGCTGACCCGCATCGAGGGACCGCGCGACCTGGACCGGCTCAGCCTCGACCAGCTGGAACAGCTCGCCGGGGAGATCCGTACGTTCCTGGTCGACGCCGTGTCCAAGACCGGTGGGCACCTGGGCCCCAACCTGGGCGTGGTCGAGCTGACCATCGCCCTGCACCGGGTCTTCGAGTCGCCCCGCGACAAGGTCCTCTTCGACACCGGCCACCAGAGCTACGTGCACAAGCTCCTCACGGGGCGCCAGGACTTCTCCCGGCTCAAGAGCAAGGGCGGCCTCTCCGGCTACCCCTCACGCGCCGAGTCCGCGCACGACGTCATCGAGAACTCGCACGCCTCCACGGTCCTCGGCTGGGCCGACGGCCTCGCCAAGGCCAACGAGGTCCTGAGCAAGGACGACCACGTCGTCGCCGTCATCGGTGACGGCGCCCTCACCGGCGGCATGGCCTGGGAGGCGCTGAACAACATCGCCGCCGCCAAGGACCGCCCGCTCGTCATCGTCGTCAACGACAACGAGCGCTCCTACGCGCCCACCATCGGCGGCCTCGCCAACCACCTCGCCACCCTGCGCACCACGGACGGCTACGAGCGCTTCCTCGCCCGCGGCAAGGACCTCCTGGAGCGCACCCCCGTCGTCGGCCGGCCGCTCTACGAGACGCTGCACGGCGCGAAGAAGGGCCTCAAGGACTTCATCGCCCCGCAGGGCATGTTCGAGGACCTGGGCCTGAAGTACGTCGGCCCCATCGACGGCCACGACATCGAGGCCCTGGAATCCGCCCTGCTGCGCGCCAAGCGCTTCGGCGGACCGGTCATCGTCCACTGCATCACCGAGAAGGGCCGCGGCTACACCCCCGCCCTCCAGGACGAGGCCGACCGATTCCACGCCGTGGGCAAGATCCACCCCGACACCGGCCTGCCGATCTCCACCTCCGGTCTCGACTGGACCTCCGTCTTCGGTGAGGAGATGGTCAAGCTCGGCCGGGAGCGCGAGGACATCGTCGCTATCACCGCCGCCATGCTCCAGCCGGTCGGCCTCGGCAAGTTCGAGGAGGCCTTCCCGGAGCGCATCTACGACGTCGGCATCGCCGAACAGCACGGCGCGGTCTCCGCCGCCGGCCTCGCCACCGGCGGCCTGCACCCGGTCTTCGCGGTGTACGCCACCTTCCTCAACCGCGCCTTCGACCAGGTCCTGATGGACGTCGCCCTGCACAAGTGCGGTGTCACCTTCGTCCTGGACCGGGCCGGCATCACGGGCACCGACGGTGCCTCGCACAACGGCATGTGGGACATGTCGATCCTCCAGTGCGTGCCCGGCCTGCGGATCGCCGCCCCGCGCGACGCCGATCAGGTCCGTGCCCAGCTGCGCGAGGCCGTCGACGTCGACGACGCGCCCACCGTGGTCCGCTTCTCCAAGGGCGCGGTCGGCCCGGCCGTCAAGGCGGTCGGCACCGTCGGCGGCATGGACCTGCTGCGTGTCCCCGACACCGACCGGCCGGACGTGCTGCTGGTCTCCGTCGGCGCGCTCGCGCCCATGTGCCTGGAGATCGCCGACCTGCTCGACGCCCAGGGCATCACGACCACCGTGGTCGACCCCCGCTGGGTCAAGCCGGTCGACGAGGCCATGGCACCGCTCGCGGACCGGCACCGGGTCGTCGTCACCGTCGAGGACAACAGCCGCGTCGGCGGCGTCGGCTCCGCGGTCGCCCAGGCGCTCCGCGACGCCGGTGTCGATCTGCCGCTGCGCGACTTCGGCATCCCGCCGGTCTTCCTCGACCACGCCTCCCGCAACGAGGTCATGGCCGAGATCGGCCTCACCGCCCCGGACATCGCCCGCCAGGTCACCGGGCTCGTCGCCAAGCTCGACGGCCGCTACGAGACCCGAGACGCGGAGCCCGCCCGCGACTGACCGCACGGCGCCGGGCACTTCCGGTGTACCCGCGTACCGCCGAATGGGCCGGTGCCACCTCCCTGTACGGGTGGTGGCACCGGCCCGTTCGCGCGACATGCCCCGCAAGGCGTCCCGCGCCCCGGGGGCCTCCCCATGATGGCGCCCACGACGAGTGCGTGGAGGTACGCGGGTGAGCGTGGAACAGGGGACACCCCCCGGCCGGGACGGACTGTTCCGGACCAAGACGATCGAGCAGTCGCTGAGCGACACCGAGGAACCCGAGCACGCGCTCAAGAAGTCGCTCTCCGCCCTCGACCTCACCGTCTTCGGCGTCGGCGTGGTCATCGGCACCGGCATCTTCGTCCTCACCGGCAAGGTCGCCAAGGAGACCGCCGGCCCGGCCACCGCCATCGCCTTCGCGGTCGCGGGCGTGGTCTGCGCGTTGGCCGCCCTCTGCTACGCCGAGTTCGCCTCCACGGTCCCCGTCGCGGGTTCGGCGTACACCTTCTCCTACGCCTCGCTCGGCGAGCTGGTCGCCTGGATCATCGGCTGGGACCTGGTGCTGGAGTTCGCGTTGGGCACGGCGGTGGTCGCCGTCGGCTGGTCCGGGTACGTACGATCCCTGCTGGACAACGCGGGCTGGTCCCTGCCCGACGCCCTCCAGGGGACCGACGTGGCGTCCGGGTTCGGCTTCGACCTCCTGGCGTTCGTCCTCGTGCTGGTCCTCACCGCCGTCCTCGTGCTCGGCATGAAGCTCTCCGCGCGGGTCACCACCGTGGTCGTCGCGATCAAGGTGGCCGTCGTCCTGATCGTCATCGTCGCCGGGTTGTTCTTCATCGACTCCGGGAACTACTCGCCCTTCATTCCGGAGGCCGAGCCGCAGCCGTCCGGCAGCGGACTCGACTCCCCGCTGATCCAGGAGCTGTTCGGCTACTCGCCGACCAACTTCGGCGTGATGGGCATCTTCACCGCCGCCTCCATCGTCTTCTTCGCCTTCATCGGCTTCGACGTGGTCGCCACCGCGGCCGAGGAGACCCGGCACCCACAGCGGGACATGCCCCGGGGCATCCTCGGGTCGCTCCTGATCTGCACGGTCCTCTACGTCGCCGTCTCCGTCGTGGTCACCGGCATGCAGCACTACACCGAACTCTCGGTCAGCGCCCCACTGGCCGACGCCTTCAAGGCGGTCGGTCACCCCTTCTACGCCGGTGTCATCAGCTTCGGCGCCGCCGTCGGGCTCACCGTCGTCTGCATGATCCTGCTGCTCGGACAGTCCCGGGTCTTCTTCGCGATGAGCCGCGACGGGCTGCTGCCCCGGTTCTTCTCGGTGACCCACCCCAAGTACGGCACCCCGTACCGTCCGACGATCCTGCTCGGCGTGATCATCGCGGTCGTCGCGGGTTTCACCAGCATCGACGAGCTGGCGACCCTGGTGAACATCGGGACGCTCTTCGCCTTCGTGGTGGTCGCCCTCGGAGTGATCGTGCTCCGCCGCACCCGTCCCGACCTGCCGCGCGCCTTCCGTACCCCCTGGGTGCCCGTGCTCCCGGTCCTGTCGGTGGCCGCCTCGGTCTGGCTGATGCTCAACCTGCCGGTGGAGACCTGGCTCCGGTTCGCGATCTGGATGGCGCTGGGCGTCGTCATCTACTTCGCGTACGGGCGCAAGCACAGCCGACTGGCCACCGACCGGACGTGAGACGTACGAAGGCGGGGCGCACGGTCCTCGGACCGGGCGCCCCGCCTTCGCGTGACAGGCGGGAATGACGATCCGTCAGCCGCCGGTGGCCGGGGACTTCTTGGCCGACTCCGGGATGGTGGAATCCGTGCGGATCGCCTTCCACAGGTCGTCGGACTGCGGATGCGCGGCCACCACCCGGTTCGGGTCCGCCTTGTCGTACTCGACCGGCAGCATGATCGTCTCCATGTTCGCCGGGTCGACGCCGTTCATCGAACGGGCGAACTCCGCGAGGGAGGTCAGCGACGCGAGGCTGGAGTCGGTGGTGAGCGACTCGGTCGCGGCGCTCGCGATCTTGTACGACTTGGTGGGGCTGCCCAGCAGGTCCTGCTTCTTGACCTCCTTGAGCAGCGCGAACATGAACTGCTGCTGGAGGCCGATCCGGCCGAGGTCGCTGCCGTCCCCGATGCCGTGGCGGGTCCGTACGAAGGCGAGGGACTCGGTGCCGTTGAGCTTGTGCGTGCCGGCGGAGAGGTCCAGGCCGGACGAACTGTCCTTGATGGGCTCGTCGACCTCGACGGTGACGCCGCCTATGGCGTCGACGAGACCCTTGAAGCCGGCGAAGTTGATCTCCAGATAGTGGTCGATCCGCACGCCGGACATCTTCTCGACGGTCTTGACGACGCAGGCCGGACCCACCTGCGAGTAGACCGAGTTGAACATGACGCGATCGGCGGAGGCCATCGTGGAGCCGTCGCTCTTGAGGCACTCGGGCCGGGTCACCAGGGTGTCGCGGGGTATGGAGACCGCGACGGCCTGCGTGCGGCCCTCGGGTATGTGCACCACCATCGCCGTGTCCGACCGCGCGCCGCTCACGCTGCCGCCACCACCGAGCTCCTTGTTCTCCGCTCCAGCCCGTGAGTCCGAGCCGAGAACGAGGATGTTCTGCCCGGACGTCGGCAGCTTCTCCGGCCGCTCCTTCTCGACCAGTTTGGAGTCGATGTCGACGGCCGTGATGTTGTTGTCGAGGTCGCGGTACATCCAGTAGGCGGTGCCGCCTGCCGCGATCAGCAGGACGAGGACGATGCCGAGCGTGATCTTGAGGCCCCTGCGGCGTTTGCGCGGGGCCTTTTTCTTGCGGGACCCGGCCCGCGGGGCGGGTCCCTGGTCCTGGGGAACGGAGTCGTGGCTCATCCTGCTCGAGTTCCTTGATCTCGTGGCCGCCGAGGACCGGGGTGGGAGCGAGGACTCGGGTGGGGCCGGTCCGCGTAGGTGCACCGTGAGGAGGGGGCGTGCACCGGACAGAGAGCGTGCACTATAGACATATTTTCGAATTCGAGGAAAGTCTTCGCATGATCTTCGAATCTGGTTGCGGATCGTTACGCGGCCCTCCCCGAGGGTCGTCCCGCCGGGGGGACGTACCTGGCCGGAGGGTGCCTTTCGGCCAAACGGCCGGGAAACTATGATGATCGGGTTCGGCCCTCCCCCCGACGGAGAGCCGCGAGAGCCCCTGCGGACGCGGCCGGGGAAGTACGGGGAAGGACGACTCCACGCCATGCCGGTCAGATCCGGGCGCGACGCCCAGCGAAAGGTCTCCGCCCGCCAAGTCGGTTCCGAGCCCGCGGAGAGTACCCGCACCGCACGCGGAACGGCTGACGGCCAGTGGCTCGTACGGGGCAAGGACGGCAGGCTCTCCGCCTACGCCCTCGGCGACGGAGAACTGCTCCGCTGGACCGAGACCCGCCCGGGTGGACCGGACTGGACAGGGCCGGAGGCATTCCCCGCCCCGGGTATCGCCAGGCTGACGGTGCATCAGGGACCCACCGGCTTCGTGCACTTCGTCGCCCTCCGCTCGGCCCGCCGCGCGGAGGGCGAAACCGTCGACCTGGTCCACGCCACACAGTTCCAGTCCGGCCGGCCGGTCACGGCGTGGCACTCCTTGGGCAATCCCCACCGCGACCGGGAGCAGGGCACACGCGTCGGCGTGCCCACCGTGGTCACCGGAGCTGACGGACTGCTCCACGTCCTCGTCAGCGACGCCGACGGCAGACTCCTGCTGCGACGCGAGCAGAAGGGCGGCAAGTGGACCGGGTGGACAGCGCTGGGCAAGGGGCTCGGCGACGGCGCCGTACTCGCGGCGACCGCGGCCGGCCGGGTCGAGGCATTGGCCCCCGTGGCGTCCGGAACCCCGGGAGCCTCCGGCTCGGTCAGACGCTGGACCCAGAAGCAGCCGGACGGGGACTTCACCGAGGACCACGGCATCCCGTTCGGTCATGTGCCCGGCACCGTCGTCGCCCTGGAGACCTCGCCCGACGTCCTCACCTACTACTGGGACGACGCGGGCGCCCAAGGCATCTTCGCCCACCGTCCCGGCGCCTGGGCCATTCCCCTCGGCAGCTCGCCCGTCACGGGTCGGCCCGCTGTTCTGCGGGCCCCCCTCGACGGGTACGACTGCACGGTGCTCGCCCACCGGGACGGCGAGGGCGGGATCATGCTCACCGCCTGCGGGACGGAGAACGAGGGAGCCGGCGTGTGGTGGTCGCCGACGGGCGAGCACTCCGCCGGAGCGCCCGCCCTCGCCCACGACGCGGACGGGCGCGTCGTGCTCGCCCTGATCGACGGCGACGGTGCCCTCCGCGTCGCGAGGCAACGCCCCGAACCGGGCCTGGCGATGGAGCCGGCCACCGTCGTGCGGCGCCCCGGCTGAGACCGGCTCGCCCGCGACGGACACGCCCCCGACAGACACGGCCGGGACCGGCGGTGTGCCCGGGACGGGTACGGGGGCGAGGACGTGCCGGGAGGCCGGACCGCCCCGCCCCGAAGCCGTGGAACACAGGAAGAACGCCACGTCAGGACGCGAGCTTCAGACCGATCGACAGGTAATTGCTGTCGGTGTAGTACGGATGGAAGGCGACCGCGCGACCCCCGGACGTGGTGACGGTCCGCTTCGGGTAGACGTTGACGGGCTTGCGTTTGATGATCTCGTCACCGAATCGTCCCAGCCGCAGCCGGTGGGACTCGCCCGAGACCGTCAGGTTCCCCGGAATGCTCAGCGACAGGTCCCAGATGGAGTCGTGGTCGATCATCCGGTCGCCGTACTGCTGGAGATCGACGGTGAAGCTCGCCGACCCCTCCGAGAACGCGCAGGGGATCAGCACCTGCGCGTCCGCGTTCTTGCGGCTCTGCGCGATCACCTGCGCCCCCTGGCCCGCCAGGTCCACCTGCGGCCCGCCCGGCAGCGCGGCGACCCCCAGCGCGAAGACCCGCACCGTGAGGTGGGGACCCGCCGTCTCGACGGACAGCACCTCCGCGTGGGCGGCGAACTCGCGCGAGACGATCTGGAGGCACTCGTCCTCGGAGCGCGTCACCGTACGGAACCGCACCGGGCCGGTGTGGGCCGGCGACGAGATCAGCGAGTTCGTGGACTGCTGGAGCTCACGGACCTTCACCCGGCGCATCACGCCGTCGTCCTCACGGCGCAGCAGCACGTTCCAGGTGCCGGGCGCCAGCCGGAGCCGGGCCGGGACGACGGCGTAGAGACGCCCGTCCACCGCGCGTTCCGCCTGCGCCGCCAACAGCGCCTGGCGGCCGTCCGCCGTGTTGACGCAGAGCACGGTGAAGTGGCCCCCGGGGGCGGTCGCCGGATCGACGGCGAACTCCAGGTCGCCCGCCGGAGTGGACCGGCAGAGCGCTTCCGGACGGAAGTCCCGGGCCGTCAGCAGACCGGCCAGGAAGTTCTCGTACGTCTTCGCCTGTTCCTCGTTGCTGTAACGGGTGGACGCCTCCAGCGCGTTCGCGGAGAGCCGCGCGCGCAGCTCGGCGTCGCTCATCAGCAGGTCCAGGTTCTTGGCGAAGGCGTCCGCGTCGCCGACCGGGGACAGTCTCCCGTCCACCCCGTCGGTGATGATCTCGGAGGGGCCGTGCGGACCCGCCGTGCTGAGCACGGGCACTCCGCAGGTCATCGCCTCGACGATGGTCAGACCGAACGTCTCGTCGGTCGAGGTCGAGGTGTGCAGCGCGGCCTTGGCCAGTTCCTCCCGCAGGTGCTTGGTGTGCCCCATGAGGAGGATGCGGTCGTTCGCGCCGAGGTCGTCGATCTGCTTGCGCAGCGCCGCCTTCTCCGCGCCGCTGCCGAAGATGCGCAGGGTCCAGTCGGGGTGCCTCCGGCCGAGCTGGGCGAACGCGGTGATCAGCAGGTCGAACCGCTTCCAGTCCACCATCCGGCCGGAGGAGGTCACGATGCGCGAACCGCGCACGTCCGACCGGAGAGTGGTGCCGGGGACGGCGTTGGGGATGGCGTGGAAGACGGTTCCCACCGCCCCGTACGCGTCCTGGTGGGTCCGGGCGTCCCGGGCGGTCACCGTGACGAACGCGTCCAGCTTCGGGATGGCGGCGTCGAGCGCCTTCCGCGAGCCGGGGGACTGGTGGTGGTAGTGCGTGTGCGCTTGTCCCAGCGTGATGTACGCCCCCGTCCCGAAGGCCGCGAGCAGCGTGACGGTGTTCGGGGCGGTCGCGATGACCACGTCCGCGTCGCAGCCGGCGAGATAGGCGGCGGCACGCTCGTCCACCAGGCGGCTGTAGCGGTTGCGGTCGTCCGGCTTGAACCCCGCGCAGTGGTCGGACGGGACCGAGTGCAGCGGTTCGTCGAGATCGGCGGAGCCGTTGCGGGTGTCCATCAGGCTGCGCAGCGACACCCCCGGCGCGTAGCGCAGCGGAGGCGCGTCGTGGTACTGGAACAGGCTCACCAGCTCGACGTCGTGCTGCCGGGCGGCGAGGGAATTGGCCAGCGTCTGGGTGGCGACGGACGTGCCGGCCTGCCCGTACGCGCTGAACATCAGGAACGCGATCTTCATGAGGTCCTCCTGGGGGTAGCCGGTCCGGCCGGGCTCCCGATTGCGTCCCGATGACCCCACCGGGACTGCTGTGGGCTGGTTGTGGCTCAGAGCGTCGTACGGTCCTCGGACGCGTCGAGGATCTGCGACAGCGCCGCGTCGAACGCCGAGCCCTGCTGGGCGGGGGAAGCGGTCCGTACGTCGATCACCCGGCCGGACATGCGCGAGAGCAGCACGTCCAGCGCGCTGCGCGCCGCCGCGCGCGGGGACGGCGACGTGTCCTCGTGCCGTCCCGCACCGCTCCGCGGTCCGCTCCCGCTCGAAACCCGTTCGGGATTGAGGCAGTTGACCCGGACGCCGTCCTCGGCCCACTCCTCGGACAGCGCCTGGGTGAGGTTGACCATGGCCGCGTTGGCGGAGGAGTGCAGGCTGTACCCGGCCCGGCCGCGGGTGTAGCTGGTTCCGGTGAGGAGGAGCAACTGCCCCTTCGCATGGGCCAGGTGGGGGTGCGCGGCGCGGGCGATGGCGACCGGCGTGAAGTAGTGGGTGCGCAGCGCCTCCTGGATCGCCGCGGTGCCGGTCTCCGCGAGCCGGCCGACCGGGAGACGGCCCGCGGTGTTCACCACGAAGTCGATCCGGCCGGTGTCGGCGCGTGCGGCGGCGAGTTCCCTCGCGGCGTCCTCGCCGTCGGTGGGGTGGCCCACGGCGCGCACGTGTGCCCCGTATCCACCGGCCAGACGCGCCAGGTCGGCGCCGAGGCCCTCGGCAGCGCCGAACACGACGAGGGTCCGTCCGGCCAGGGCGCCCCGGTAGAAGGCGTCCGAACCGCTCTTCGGGGCGGTGGTGGACGCCAGCTGGAAGAGCTTGTCGGCGATGAACACGTCGACGGGCTGCGTGATCTTCATGTTGTGTTCGTCGCCCATGACCACGTGCACGGGTACGTCGGGCAGATGTCGGACGACGACCGAGCAGTCGTCCGTGGCACGGAAGAGCGGGTCGGCCGCCGCGAGCCGGTAGGCGGCGCGGATGGTGGACAGCCGGAAACCCTGCGGGGTCTGGCCGCGCCGCAGCCGGCCGCGTTCCGGCACCTCGGTGATGAACTCGCCGTCCTCGCCGTGCGTGCGCGTGACGATCACGGTGTCGGAGGACGGGATCGCCACGTCCACGGCGCTGTGAAGCTCCAGTGCGGCCACGCAGTCCCTCACCACGCGGGGCGAGAGCAGCGGACGCACGGCGTCGTGGATCAGCACGTCGCAGTCTTCGTCGCCGAGGCCGGCGGCGATCGCCTCGATGGCGATGTCGGTCGTTTCGTTGCGGGTGCTGCCCCCGGCCAGCACCCGGGAGACCTTTGCCAGTCCCGCGCCGACGACGATCCTCTCGGCCTCCGCACGATGGTCCGGGGGCATCAGCACGACGACCTCGTCGATCTCGTCGACGTTCTCGAACACGTGCAGGGTGTGTTCGAGGACCGACCGTCCCGCGATCTTGAGCAATTGCTTGGGAACAGTGAGACCGACGCGCTGTCCGGTGCCGCCGGCGAGGACGACGGCGATGGTACGGCGACGGGTGGCGCTGGTGCTCAAGGTTCTGTGCTCCCTGTAGGAGTTGGGTGGCCGCGTGCCGCCGCGGTCACGGCCGGGACCGCCGGCGTGCGGTCCCGGCCGTTCGCGTCAGGCGATCCGGTGCGGCTGCCGGTCGGGCTCGGGCGCGTCCGGAGGCGTGATCGCCTCCGGAGGGGGCGGGTACTCGACGGGGAAGTCGCGCAGACCCCGCAGATAGAGGTCGGTCGCCGCACGGGCGAACCGGTACGAGGACGGCGGGTTGTCCGGACCGAGCAGGTAGTCCTTGAGCTGCTCGCGGTAGGGCGCCATGACGTCCTGGTCCCGGGAGAACATGGCGGTGAGCGCCGTCTCCAGCCCGTTGCACTCCGCGTCGATCAGGTACGAGGCGTAGGCCGTGCGCTGTTCGTTGCGGAACTCGTCGTCCGGCAGGCCGTCCAGGTTGAAGATCGCGTACGGCTTGCGCGTGGCCACGAAGTCGGAGACCACGCTCGACATGTCGCCGATCAGCATGTCCGAGTGGTTGAAGCAGTCGTACAGCGTCGGCACCCGGCCGGTGATCACCTGGTGGGCGTCGACCGGCAGGGAGTCCCAGTGCAGCGCGCCGGCCTGGTCGCGGAGTCTGCGGATCCGGATGGTCCGGTCTTCCTCGGTGAGGTCCGGGTACCTCGAACGGACACCACGTTCCTGGAGGGCGGCGAGCTTCTTGTCGATCCGGGCCAGCTGCCGTGCGGCGGACTTCGAGTCGAGGACCTTGCGGCCGAAGCGGGCGGCGTTGTCCTCCTGCAGAAGCGAGATGATGCGCCGGTGGGCGGCTGCCGCGGCGGGGGAGCGGGTGCCCGTCAGCGGGTGGGGCTTGTAGATGATCCGCAGCTTGCGCTCGTCGGCGAGGAGCGTCCGGACGAGGTGCTCGCCGGACGGGATGACGGAGGTGTAGCAGGCGTCGTCGGTCCAGCCCTCCCACGTGGGGGCGTAGATCACCGTGGGCACGTCCTGGCTGACCGATCCGCTCCAGCGCTCCAGGGGCATCAGCTGCGGGCGGCCGACCTCGACGATCTGCTGGGCCGTGACGGCGTGCTTGATGCGCTCGTAGCGGTCGCGCCCGGCTCGCCCGGCCACCCAGATCTCGTCGAAGACCTTGCTGACGCGGTTGCTGCTGGCGAGTTTGTCGCTGTCGCCGTGGCCGATGAAGACGTGCTTCACCTCGTGGCGCTGGAGCATGTGGACGTTCTTGCCGGCGTTCCCGGGATAGAGCGTGACCCGGAGTTCGGGCATCTCCACCCGTGCCAGGTACTCGGCCTTGGGCACACAGACGACGGGGACGGACGTGGCGTCGAGGAAGCGCAGAGTGGCCCGTTCCCGGAGCACGATGATGGGCCGCAGCTCCAGTGACTCCAGTGCCTCCAGCCACATGTTCACCTGGTACATGAAGTCCCGGGAGACGGCGGCGAAGGTGAAGTAGAGGGCGACCTGGGGCCGGTACTGCGCGAGCTGCCAGTTCAGTTCGCCGATGGCGTCGTCAGGGGTCGGCAGGACGAGCGCGTTGCGGGCGCCGGGCACCAGGACCAGGACGGCCACCGCCGCGAACCACACCGTGGCGATGGCTCCGAAGGTCACGAACTCCCAGCGCCCGGTGCCGACCGTGGCGAGCGCCCCGCCGACGAGCGGTATGTCCAGGTGCAGGGTTTTACGGACGTACTTGTCCATCAGGAACGGGTGCGGCAGCCGCCGGATCCCCAGCGCGTCCATGTCGAGTCCGCGGGTGGTGAAGGGAAGCGCGGCGCGTTCGGACTTCACCCGCTTGAGCAGAGCGCCGTAGACGAGCTGCAGGAAGAAGAGGAGAAGCAGTCCGACCGAGGTCATCTGGATGACGAACGAGTCGAGGTCGCCGATCGATCCGCACAGGGCCAGCAGCAGGAACTGCCGGATCAGGAAGCGGATGGTGAGCCCGAAGCGGGAGTCCCTCAGCCGGTCGAGTGTCGACGAGTCGGACGAGTGCAGTGCCAGGTCGGCCGCGTAACTGGCGGCCGCCGCACCGGCGAAGACCGGGAGCGAGGCCATGACGACCGCCACCAGCATGGCGAGGAAGCTGAGAACCAGGACCGCCGTGATGAGGAAGCCCAGTGCGGCCTGACGTTGTGCCTTGCCCATCTCTGGCAGGGCCCTCCTTCATGATCTGTGCGTGGCGCGGGGCGCGTGACGCGCGGCTACGTCGCCGATGCGGTCAGGAGGTCGCACCTCACACGGGAATCTGGCCGTGCCGAGAACGGCATGCGAACGGCAGGTGAGGAGATTGCGAAGCATCCGATCGAACTTTAGACACTCATGAAGCTTTTAGTGAACGTTCAACAGCAAAAAAGGATCAGATGGTAGTAGTTCGATGCCGAACAGTTACCAACCACCGTGCGTCCGGTGAGGGGTGTCGTACGTTCCGTCACGGACGGGCCGTGCGGGGCGACAGCGCGGCGGGACGCTCCCCGGCCCACGGGGGACACGAGAAGACCGTGATGTCGCGGCGGCCCGGCGTCTTGACCGAGAAGGCGACGCAGAGCTCCGGACGGACACCGGGACGCACGGCGATTCCCTCCGGCTCGCGGAACTCCAGGTCCGGGGCGACCGTCACCTTCCGGCGCCCCACGGTCCGGCCCGTCCGCACGTCGAGCGCGGACACGTAGGTGTCGCCGCCACCGGACGGCGGATTGGCGCCCTTCTCGTCGGTGTAGTGCTTCCCGGTCAGCTGATAGACGAGCCGCCCCCGCAGCGCGCACCCCTGGAAGGTCTCTCCGCTCCGCAGGGCGGTGTCCTCCAGACTCCACAGGGGCTCGTGGCGGCCGGCGGCGAAATCGTCCATGGCGTGGACGGAGTACCGGTGCGTCCGTCCTGTCCAATGGCTCACCAGGACGCGACGGTGCGAGAGGTCGAGGGTGGGATGGACCTTGCGGGCGCCGGGGTACGGGCGGTGGTGGCGCACCTCGGCCGAGGAACTGTCCACCACGGCGCCGTCCCGGAAGCGGACGCGGGCCACGGCCCGGCCGTATCCCGTCTCCGGATCGGCGTCCGACTCCGCCCAGAGGAAGACGTCCTCGCCCACGGGCTCGGCGCCGAACGACATCCCGTGCCCGAACCCCCGCAGATGCATGCTCGCCGTCAGCTCGCCGGAGGCGGAGAGCCGGGAGACGCACAGGTCCCCGGCCAGCCGCCGTTCCCGGCCGCCGGGAGCGCGGTCCTCGTCCCCGAGCCGTACCGAGGCGGGTACGACCTGGAGGGCGTACAGAGCCCCGCCGCCGTCCGGATAGGAGAGGGACTGCGGGCCCGACACGTGTCGCAGCGGGCTGAGCGGCAGGTCCTCGGCCGCCCCCGACACGTCGAACTCACCGACCGCCCCGGCAGGAGGAGGACCGGCGGGGCGCGCTCCCGAGGAGCGGCCGAGCAGCGCGCCGCCGGCCGCGGCCAGCAGGGTCCCGCCGCCCGCCACCAGCAGGGCCCGACGCCCGGGGCGACGCAGTGGGTCCGTCATGTTCCGTGCGACCGCCGTCCGATCCGAGGGGAAAGGAACATCCTGCCACCCCCGCCCCGGCACCCGGCCCACCCGCACGTGGACGGGCCGTACGGAGGAGAGCCGACACCGGCCCGGGCGGGCGGGGCGGCAACACCGTCAGGGCGGGGGACGACAGATACCAGGTCACCTTCGGAGGGGCCGACCTGGA
>NZ_JBSFVR010000057.1:0-28196 GCF_053592415.1 Streptomyces sp. NPDC002690
GGTGTCACGGCAGGGTGGTGCCTGGATCGTCAGGGCTTACGGGCGACCAGACCCCACTGGTCGACGCCGGGGGCGCCTTTTATAAACCGCTGCGCGGTTTATGGGAATTCACGCTCTGCGTGAATTTGATTTCCGCTGCGCGGAAATCTTGGGGTGCCTCTTCGCTGCGCTCCGTGGCGGGGCGTCCGCTGTGCTCCTGCCCTACCGGCTTCGCCGGGCTGGTTACCGTGGTGGGCTGTTGGTGTATCAGGCGTGGTCTTGTGTAGGGCTTGGGATTCTTGACCTGCCGTCTCTGGGTTGGGGGTGGCGGGGCGTCGGCCCGGTCTGGTGCCGGCCTCGCCACGGTGACGGGCTCCGCTGCGCTCCACCCTGCCTCCTCTCCCCCCTTTAAAATCCGGCTGTGCATTTCTGTCATTACCCGTCAACAACATGCCCTGTTGGTCGGGTGCGCGGGGCGAGTATCAGCTATGTTTCAACCATCAGGGCGAACATGCAACCCGAGTGATGCATCACTGGTCCTATCTGTGTAGCATCTGAGTACAGGCAGCAGCGCCCCCGGCCCCTCGCGCCGCGCCGGACTTTCTTTTCTGGTTGCGTGCTGAGTTTCGCGAAAAGGAGAACATGGGCATGGCTGTGAAACTGCGTGACCACCAGATCGAGGCGGTTTCCGCTATTGTGCGCGGCCTCGATATCCCGCCGAACGGTGTTCCCGTGAATGGCCTGCGAGGGCAGGTGCACGCCGCGTGCGGAACAGGGAAAACAATCATCGCTGCGGTCTACGCGAAGAGGATTGTGCCCAACGGTCGCATTCTCGTTCTGGTGCCGACCCTGGATCTCCTGACCCAGACCGTGCAGGCGTGGCGCGAGGTCGGGCACACGGGGCCGGCGGTCGCGGTGTGCGGCCTCACGGACGACCCGGATCTGTGGAATCTCAAGGTGCGCTCCACCACGAATCCCGTGCAGCTGGCGCTGTGGCACGGCTCCGGGCCGGTCACCATCTTCGGAACGTACGCCAGCCTCGGTGTCCTGGCGGAGGCGTTCGAGGGCGCCTACGGGCAGATGCTGAGCCCGATGGACCTGACGGTGGTCGATGAGGCCCACAGGACGTCGGGGTCGATGGGCAAGGCGTGGGCGGGTGTCCACGACCAGGGCGTCATCCCGTCGTACCGGCGGCTGTACCTGACGGCCACGCCGCGGATCTGGGAGGAGCGCCTGCACTTCGATGTCGCTGACGGAGTACGCGACCCGCTGCCGCGCGAGATGGCGGCCTCCATGGACGACGAGCGTGTCTTCGGGCCGGTCCTGTACAAGCTCTCGCTGGCGTCGGCGGTGTCGCGGAAGCTGCTGGCGCGGTATCAGATCATCGTCCTGGAGCTGAAGGACCCGGTCGTCACACCTGAGCGGCTGATGGGCGAGGAGCGGCACAGCGAGAAGGTCCGCGGGCAGCGCTTGGGCGCTCTCCAGGCGGCGCTGCTGCACACCATGGCGCAGCACAACCTGCAGACGTGCGTCACGTTCCATCACCGGACGATAGAGGCCGCGGCGTATGCGGAGGGCCTGGAGCGCGTCGCGGCGAAGCTGCACGCGGACCAGCCCGAAATGTACCCGGCTCGGATCTGGGCGGACTGGCTGATGGGTGAGCACGCCCCGGAGCGCCGGCGCGATGTCCTGGGGCAGTTCGGGTCCACCGCGCGGCGTGCGGTGCTCTCGAACTGCCGTGTCCTGGGTGAGGGCGTCGACATCCGCGCGGTGGATTCGGTGGCCCTGCTGGACCCGAAGGGGGCGCCGCACGACATCGTCCAGGCCATCGGCCGGGCGCTGCGCCAGAAGCCCGGAGAGGGGAAACTCGCCTCTTTGATCGTGCCGGTATTTCTCCAGCCCGGTGAAAAGCCGGAGGACATGTTCACCTCGGGATCGTACCGGCCCTTGGTGAAGGTGTTGGAAGGTCTGCGGGCTCACGATGAAGAGGCGGTGGAATTGCTGGCCATTCCGCAGGAGCCACAGAAGGACGTGGCGCAGCCGTCCGAGTACATCGGCGCGAAGCCCGGTGACGGAGAGGAAGAAACCCGGTTGCTGCTGCGTTTCGCGGCTCCGCGTGACCCGGTGATGGTCGCGGACTGGGTTTCGTTCAACGTGATCGACACCGAGCGCCAGGACTGGGCGCGTGGCTGGACGGCACTCAAAACGTACGTCGAGCGGGAGCAGAACGCCCGGGTCCCGTACGGACACCGGGAAGGGGCGATGCCGCTCGGGACATGGATCGCGGAACAGCGACGAGCCTACAGAGCCGGGCAGATGACCGGGCAGCGCGCGGCGCGGCTGGAGAAGCTCGGCATGGTCTGGAACCCGGCCGACGAGCGGTTCCAGGAGAACCTGGAGGCTGCCAAGGCCTACTACGCGCAGCACTGGACCCTCTGCGCGCCCCGCTCCGCCAGCATGCTGGACCGGCCGGTGGGGCAGTGGCTGAGCAACCTTCGCCGCCCGGGCGCCCTGGAGGGGCATCCGGAGTGGAAGGCCGCGCTTGAGGCCGTGGACGCGCACTGGAACCCCGCATGGCCGGCCGACTGGCAGCGCCACTACGCCGCACTCCGCGAACTGCTGACGGACGAGGAGGACCACTCCGATGTTCTGCCCGGCTTCACCGTGCACGGCATGGACATCGGGAAGTGGCTGGCGAAACAGCGTCAGCACACCGCCTGGACAAGCCTGACGGACGAGCAGCGCGAACTCCTGGAAGCAGTCGGCGTCGCACCGCTGCCCCCCGAGCGGACGGAGCCCGCCAAGACTCCCGGGAAGGCCGCGAGCGCCTTCGAGAAGGGCGTCGCGGCCCTCGCGCAGTACAAGGCCCGCACGGGCTCCCTGACCGTCCCCAGGGCCCACGAAGAACGGATCGTGGTCGGCGGTCAGGAGTACGTCGTGAAGCTCGGTGTGTTTCTCAGTAACAGCAAGAGCCGCCGGACCAAACTCACCGCCGACAAACTCGCCACGCTCGCCGGCCTCGGACTCGACTGGACGGCGTCGTAAGGCCGGGGCAGGACTCCGGGCGCGCCGTGCGGCCCGGAGTCCTTCGTTTCCGGGATGCCAGCGGATCAGGGCCAGACGGTTATGTCGAGCGTCACGAACTCGCCTTCGTTGCGCGTCTGTGGAGCCTGGCGGATGGTCACGAGGGCGACGTGGTCATTGCGCTGCACGCAGATGCGGGTGCCTCTGGTCAGCGCGGACTTCCTGATGATGTCGGTATATCTGGTGTCCGACCGGCACACCTCCAGCGACCCTTCCTGACCGGGGTCAAGCTTGACCATCTGCCCCTTGGTCGTGAACCCGTTGAAGCTGTCGTAGTACAGGTCGTACCCCACGCCCTCGTGCAGTTGGATCGGATCGTCAGAGAGGAGTATGTGGTAGTTGTCAGGCATCTTGATGTCCGATTTCGTGACCGGATCGCCGGTACCTGCCTCGACCGGCGGAGCCGAAACGGCCGGGGCGGGGGGCGTATGTGTGACCGTCACGGTGACTGCGGGCTGCGGCTGAGGCGTCTGCACCTGAGACCTGGCTGTCGGTGAGTTGACCACCACCGGCAGCCCGAAGAAGCCGAGTAACAGGCCAGCTACCCCAGTCAACGCGGACAGCATGGCGGCCCACTCGACCACACGTCTGGGCTGAGGCTGAACGGACAGACCGGGATCTGGCGCCCGGGCGGGAGGAGGCGGCGTGGGTGGAGGTGTGGAAGGCGTACCAGCACCATTTGTACTTGATTCACTCATACGAACACTCCTACTCGAATCATCTGCCGAGCCCTCATCTGAGCTACTGCATATCTCAGTTGCAGACTGATGAGGACTACATCGGAAAGAACGCCTCAATCTCGACGGTGAATGCGCTGCGGCACACCGGATCTCGTCCGAGGGGTACGACAGCGACTGATCGTCTGGACAGAGATACGAGTGCGATCGCGGGCACGAAAGAACGGGCTCCCTGGCAGTGACGCGGTCACAACACCAGCACGACCGAGAAAACCCGTTGCCCAATCAGTCGAACAGCACCACCGTGCATGCGCCCACCACAGTCACCGCTCGGTGCGACCGACACATGCACAGGTCCGGTCCGATCGCTCCAGGACAACGGGTACGGAGCGATCCCAGCGACATGACCGACACGGAGCGGACCAAGGTCCACGCCGCCACACCAGTGCCCGCCTGACCACACAAACAGGACCGACGCCCAAAGACGTTCTGCCACCGCGAGATACGCAACGCAGTACGCTACCTCGCCAACAACGGCGTGAAGCGGACGGCCCTGCCGATCGACGCCTCCAAAACCGTCGACGAGGACAGCCACGAATACAACACCGGCACGTCACCCGACGAACGCAAGCACCACATCCCGACCGAACAGGGACTCTCTTTGCCACAACGCACTCAGAGGACACCGGTCTTCGCTGATCGAGGCGTCTCACCTACGGTCGTCTTCATGAGTAGCGACGGCGTAGTGATGGACGAGGCGGTTCGTGCGGCGTGGGACACCTATCGGGTCCTGGAGAAGCGGACACCTGCCGAGGAGCGCCAGCAGGCGCAGCAGCGGCTGAAGGCTGCGATGGACTCCGTCGGGCGTGAGGAAGTGTCGCGGGGCACGGTGTTCCTGGTGGGGGTGCTGACCGGGTACTTGATCGCTGGGCCACCCGGAAGCGGGGAGCGCATCGATCCGCTCAGCGACCTCATCCCTGCCGTGGTCCGACGGCTGCCCTCCTTCGAGATGGCCGACCCGGAGCAGGTGCCGATGGTGACCGGAGTCCTCATGGCCGCCGCCATGGGTATGGATACCGTGGCCTGGCGCGACCGGTTCGGGACGATCGAGCCGAAGGAGGCCATGGTCCACGGCTTCGTGCTGTGGCTGCTCGCAGACCTCTTCGATTCCCTGGCCGAGAAGCCAGGAACCATCGACCGGCTGATGCGCGGAACCTTGGAGACCATGGGCACCTCGGAGGGCTGATGTAGCACGAGGGCGCATGGTAGACGGGGGGCGAGGTTCACCTGGCTGGTGCCGGGCTGCGGCTCGCCCACATAGCCCGAAAGTGCCGGCGCGAAGTGCAGCTCGGTGCCGACCCGACTCCACGGTGCCGGGGACGGGGGCTTACCCGAGCCAGACGATGTTCAGGACTGTCAGGCTGTGCAGGGGCCGGTTGATCCAGTAGGTGAGGGAGAGCCGCCCGACCGCCGCGTAGCGGACGTCCTCGCCATCGTCGTCGCCGGTGTCGAACTGCCGGAAGCCCCACGGATCCGCGGCGGCGGCGGCAAGGATGTCCCACACGGTGTCCACTACGTGCTCGGGCAGCGCGTCGAGGACCTTGGCTGCCGGAGCGGAGACGCGGACCGCGTACGGCGACGAGCTCACCCGCGCCGCCGGCGGAGCTCCGTCAGATCGACGGCGTCGCTGTCGTCGTAGCCGGAGGCGACGAACGCGTCGACGGCCGGGGTGTGCGCGATGCGGCCCTGCCAGTCCTGGACGACCTCGTAGAGCCCGGCCAGGGAGAACGTGCGCCGGGATTCCTCGAGGGCAGCCGCCCACTCCCGCTCGAACGACGGCACCCACCGGTCCGCGCGCCAGTCAGCTCGCAGGCGAGCGAGAAGTTCGGCCGGCGCCCCGGGCGCGGGGGCGTACGGCGGGACGGGTACGTGGTCGGGCTGCGCACTCATCTGGTCCTCCCGGCAGGTCGTCACCTCACGGTACGCGCGCCAAGTCGCCGTCGGTGCGGACATGCGGCGATCCCTCCGGCCTGCGGGCACCACCCGGTCGCTGGCTGCCAGGGCCGCCGATACCTCCGCGGAGCCAGGCGGGCGATCATCGAATGCCCGCCTGGCCAAGGGATGGCCAGCTGAAACGCCCGGGCGGACGGGACTTTGCATACGTCCGGGCGGGCTCCCTCACCTCATTCATCGGTGCGAACGAGCCGGGAAAGGGAGTCTCGTATCAGCTCCGCGCGCTGTTCTCCCCATGGACCGTATCCGATCTTGTTTCCCCGGAAGGTCAGATCCACGTACCACTCCGGGAAGCCGGCGGAGTACGCCTGTCTGACGGCGATGTCGACCGCGGGCAGTTCGGTGTAGGGACAGCCGAACAGGGCGGCGCCGTCGGATGCGTAGAACGTGGTCTCCGTGAAGACCAGCAGCCGCTTCCCGATGGAGAACTGCATGTCCGTCGTCGCTCTTCCTACCGCGATCAGCGATTCGGACTCCGGCATACGGAACAGAGTGCGCGCCTTCGCGGCGACCCTGGGCGAGATCGACTGCCCTCTGTTGACGACGCCGTTGGGAAAGTCCGCCAGGATGCGTCTGGCTCGGGTGTTCGGCTCCTCCCAGGGCGGTGCCGGCCGCCGCCGAGGCACCGTGACGATCGGCTCTCTCTTCCGCTGAGGCTTGTTGTGGGCGCGGTTGTGCCACTGGAATCCGTGGTCCGCACCGTTGTGCGGGAACAGGTGCGGCTCGGGGCTCCCGCGCATGCGCATGCGCTCCTTGATGGTCTGCCAGGCGTCGGCCAGGCTGAGCGTCGCACCTCGTCCGCTGATGCCCCGGTGGAGAATGTCGACGAGTTCCGCGGTGAACTCGGGGTAGTCGGCGCCTTCGACGACGAAGGACCTTTGCACGGCCGACGTCGAGGTCAGGACGCAGCTTCCGTAGTCGTAGCCGGAGCCGTCGCCGTATTCCGCCTCGTCCTCTTCTGTGGTCGGCGCCGACTCCCTGGCGGCTCCCGGGTCCGGGTTCTGCCGCCGGACCGCACCCGAGGATTCCGCGGACTCTCCCAGCGCGGTGACCAGTTCCGCGCGCGAGGGGGTGCCGATGGGCCCCATGCCTGCGGCACCGCTGTAACAGCAGTCCAGGATGATCACCCAGGAGCGCAGGTGCCGTCCGGCGTACCGTACGACCTCCCGCACGGTGAGGTACGGGATGGTTCCGATTTGCGGATAGTCGGCGTCGGCCATCGGGAAGGCAAGGTGCAGCTTTCCGGTCCGGTCCAGCAGTCCGTGGCCCGCGAAGTAGACGACCAGGGCGTCCGTGGCCTCGGCCGCCGCGTCGCGCACGGACTTGAGGACGTCGCTCTCCGGGGACTTGGAGTCCAGGACGGTCACGCTGGTGTCGGCCAGTCCCCAGACGGCAGGGTCGCGCAGCAGGGAGCCGAGCCGGACCGCGCCCTCTTCGGCGGCCGGCAACTGTTCGAAATCCGGGGAGACGTAGGTGCCGATGCCGACGAGCACCGCGCGGCTCGCGCCCGGGTCAGCGACCGGCATCTGCTGCGGGGGAGGCACCCGGTGCCGGAGCCGGGTCGGCCGGTGCGGGCTGCTCGGACGAGGGACCCGCCAGCGCGCGGGCGATGCGGATGGCCTCTTCCTCGGTGCTGTGCTCCACCTCGATCCGGGCGCCGTTGCATTCGACGACCATACGGACACCCTGCCGGACCCGGGGCGGCAGCGAGGCTCGGAACGAGCGGTGGGCGTACACGAGGGCGGCGGAGGAAAAACCCGCCGAGACGGCGAGGTTGAGCCATTCGACGAAGTCGCCGGACATCGCTCCCTCGGCCGGATCGGGCCGCACCGCCTGGACCTTGGCATGCGCGGACACCGCGCGGTCCCTGGCCAGCCACTCTCCGAAGGACTCGGTGAGCCGTTCGACCACGACAGCCTCGGTCCTGCCCGGCTCGACGCCGACGTTCACTATCCGTACGCGCATGTGCACCGCCCCCCGTCCGCTGGGCCCGGCGGCGTGTTCCGCCGTCGGACGCGTTCCTAGCTGTCTTGCACCCGCCGGCTCGCCCGCAAACCCTGTGCCGAGACGGGTCACGACGCCCTCGCGCGGCGTGTGGGCGCCGAGCGTGGTCCGCGCTGTTGTGAAGGGGAGGGATGGCTCCACTGCCACGAGCTCTCCGGAGTACGTCGCCGACTTGGACGTGCTCACTCGCCGAATGAGGCGCTCAGTCACAGGTCCGGGGTTCACGGGCTGTTCGGGGCGCGGCTGCTACAAGTCGAATTCGAGGTGCTCGATGTCGGTGAAGCGGACCTCGTCCAAGGAGCCGGCACGGCGGCCGCTGTCCTGGAAGTAGACGTCCTTGAGTGCTTCGGCGGCGATCTCCTGGAGGCGGGCGTCGCCGGCGCCGGCTTCCTGGGCGTCGAAGAGGCGGGCGGCGTACTGCGGCGGGAGGGCGACGGTCAGGTGCCGGGTACGGCTCTCGTCCGTCGATCCGATCGGGGCGGTGTAGCCGAGGCGGGCGCGGGTGTCGATGATGATGCCGCCCGTGGATGCTGCCTGCTGCCGGGCCTTGGCCCGGATCTGGGGCTGCCAGCGCTTCTTCACCTCGCGGTCCATGCGGTTGGCGAGGTCGGGTCGGGGTTTTCTGATCTGGTCTTTCACGTACCGTTCGACGGTGCGCTGGGAGATACGCAGCATCTGGGCGACCGCCTTGGTGCCGCCGAGCTGCTTGACGAGGTAGCGCATCTGCGGGCCCGCGTTCTTGGGTGCCGGGCGGGTGAACGCCTTCTGCACCGCGGCGTCCAGGCCGTCCCCGATCAGGCTCATCGTGGCCTTCTCCTACTCTCCGTTGTCGACATCGGTGACGGTGCCGTCCTTGATGGAGCGGGCGAGGTTGAGCTCGGGGGCGTTGAACCGCTCGCGGACTTCTTCGCCCCACAGGACGGACTGGGTGCCCTCGTGCTTGACCAGGCCGGGGTTGATGCCGAGCTTGAAGCCGCCGGGCAGCGGCTTGCCCTCGCGGTAGGGCAGGAAGTCCAGCGGGGAGGGCCCGTTGGCGGCGTAGACGACGCAGTCGGACAGGACCGCGATGGGGTACTGCCCGGTGAACGCCGCGTGCTTGACGATCTTCCGGTGCAAGTTGATCCGGGTGCGGGAGATGACCGCCGCCCGGATGTCGGGCCGCCATGTCGGGCGTTCCAGGGCACGCCACCGCTCGCCCGGCCGCCAGCCCTCGCCGCGTGGCCGCTCGCGTAGTTTGCCGATGCCGCCCTTGACCGTCGCCTTGATCGCCGAGACGACGATTCCCAGCTCCGGGTCGCGCTCCTTGTAACCGTCCATCGCCGTGAGGAAGTCCTCCGGCGACAGGTCGGCTCCGACGCCGAGGTCGGCCATCGTGGCGAGGTAGGCGTCACGCAGCCGCTGGTACCAGCCGTCCAGGTAGCGGCCGTTGTCGTAGCGGACCCACGCCTCGGTCGGTGTGACGTGGTAGCCGAGCTCTTGGGCGTACGCCACCGTGGGCGTCGCGTACCAGGCCGGACCAGTCGGGCGGTCGCCCTTCGGGGTGAACGGGGAGGGCAGAAGGCTGCCGTCCAGCTCCACCCACTCCTTGCCGACCTTCACTCGGGACAGGTCGACGTGGGACAGGTCGACCAGCCACGAGCCGGGCAGCTTCGCGTCGAACACCGGGCTCTTGACGTGCGTCGGCTCACCGAGGCCGACGTTCAGCCCGTTCGCGCCGGCGGCGAAGGCCATGTTCACGTCCAGGCCGACCAGATGACGCAGGGTGCACTCGGCATCGGTCATGGGCCTGGCCCAGTCGTACGCCTCCTCGAACAGCTTCTCCGCCGGGCCGCGTACGTGGAACCGCGGCAGGTTCAGCCGGCTGAGGACGGGGTGCCCGTCGGGGGCCTCGCACGGCGCGCAGTCCACCGGGGCACTGCCCAGCGACCCGGGCGTCTTGGTCTCCGCCTGCCGCAGGACGCCGGTCTCCTCGTCGCGAACGGCGTGGGTCGGCGGGTGCAGGGCTGTCATCAGCTCCAGGCCGGTGACGGCGGTCGAACCGCGCGGTGTCATCACCCGCGAGGCATACGTGCCCAGGACGCGGGCGAGCTCCGCCGGCGGCTGCTGCGCGGCGTCGCCCCAGAACCGGGCGTCCAGCGCGTTCCACGAAGGGATGCACAGCTGCACGCACTGGCGGGCCGAGCCCTTGGCCGGACGGTAGATCCGCGCCCACGGCCCGAACCCGCGCTTCGTCAGCTTCCACTCCGCGCGCACCAGCTGCTTGATGGCCTTGTGCCCCTCCGGGATCCGCCCAGCGTGCTTCTCCTCGTCCGTCAACGCGACGGGCAGGCCGTAGCGCTCCAGGGCGGCCTCGGTGAGCACGAGCAGCGGATCGGCGGGCCGTCCCGGACCGGACAGCTTCGGCTGCCCGAGCCTGCCCTCCTTGAGAGCCCAGTCGACCAGAGACGGCAGGGACTTGGCGGGCACGTCCAGGACCAGGCCGCCGACGCAGTACGCCAGCACCTGCCCGTCCTCGACGTCGATGACCGCCAGCGGCCCGTTCTCGAACCGCGGAACCGTCTCGCCCGCCGGAGTTCCGGCCGGGGCTGCCTTCTTCGCGGCCGGGCGGCGCGTCGTCGTCATCGACGTCGACGACGTCGACGACGTCGGCTTGGCGGTGCGCGACGGGCTCGGGGCAACGCGCGGACCAGCGGTGACGGTGACAGGTGCGGTGGTCCGGGCGTTCTCGGCCGAAGTCACGTCCGCAGCCGCGGACACCTCCCCTGCGGACGGAGCCAGCGCCTCCGCCGGGGCGTGCGCGCCGGTGAACGTCGTCCGCGCCGCAGCGTCGGGTGCGGGAACGGCGGCCGTGTCCGCCGAGACTGCGGGGTAGAGTTCCGCGAGCTTGTCCAGCAGCCGGGCGTAGGCGTCGCGCTCGGGCGGGCGGGGCTCGGTCTTGCCCGCCTCCCACCCGGACACCGTGGCCCGGCGCACCTTCAACGCGGTCGCCACCTCATCGATCGTCAGACCGTGCGCGGTACGCAGCCGCTTGCGCTCCGCAGGCGGCGGCAGCACGGCGCGGGACGCGAGCAGGCCGTCGACCGCGTCGAACAACTCGGACATGGATACACCTCCGGACCAACACCCTACCCAACGAAACGTACGCTGCGCGTACGAACAGCGTACATGTTGCGCACATAGAGAGGTTGGGGTGGTTCAGGCGGACCGTTCTGGTCGGTGTCCCGTGCCACCGAACCTCGGCCGTTCGCCACCAATATCCGACCAACAGACAGGCTCTTCGGTGATCGACCGGCGTGGATATCATTCGGCCATCTGAAGCAGTTGGTGCCGACACAGGGCAAGCGGGCCCCGACGCGACGCACGGAGAGATCCGATGGACAAGCAGACGCTCGGCCAGCTGCTGCGTGAGGCACGGCAGCGCTCGCTGATGACGCTGGAGAAACTGGCTGACACCTCGGGGATCAGCGTTCGTGCCATCAGCGACATGGAACGCGGGCACAGTCTGCCCCGCCAGGCGACACTCAACGATCTGATGGACACTCTCGAACTCGATGAGGAACAGCGGCGGCGCCTCGTGCAGACGTTGGCCTCCGTGCGGCGCACGAAGCAGGTTCCCCGGCAACTGCCACCCGATCTGACGGTCTTCCGCAGCCGGGAAAGAGCGCTCGAAGAAGTCGGTGAGCTGGCCTCGCAGGTATCCGGTCAGGGCCGTCACGTGGTCATTTCCGCCATTCGGGGCATGGCCGGTGTAGGCAAAACGGCGTTCGCCGTGCACTGGGCCCATCAAGTCGCTGAGCATTTTCCCGACGGTCAGCTCTACGTCAACCTACGCGGCTTCGAATCTTCGCATGTGCCCCTGAAACCGGAAGAAGTCCTAGGAGACTTCCTCAGAGCGCTCGGCGTGGCCTCGGGGGACATACCCGCGGGGGTGGAGCAACGCAGCGCCCTGTTCCGGAAACAAACCGCTTCCCGTGAGATGATCGTCCTCCTCGACAACGCCATGGACAGTGAACAGGTGCGGCCACTGCTGCCCATGGCCGCTGGATGCCTGACCATTGTCACTTCGCGCAACCAGCTTTCCGGGCTGGCCGTGTCCGAGGGCGCCTCCGTGGTCAATCTCGACGTGTGGACAGCCGCCGAGGCATTCGCCGCGCTCGCCGCCAGAGTCGGCGTGGACCGGTGCCAGAGGGAACCCAGCGCGGCCGGTGAACTGGTCGAGCTGTGCGGACGGTTGCCGTTGGCAGTTGCCATCGTCGGCGCGCAGCTCAGCGCTGCCCCCCGGATGTCGCTCCACTTCGCCGCCCGCGAACTCCGACAGTCCGTGCCGAAATTGGACGCCTTGGCAGCGGACGATCAGAAGGTGGACGTCCGCTCGGTCTTTTCCTGGTCCTACCGGGCCCTCAGCCCGCAGACAGCACGCTTCTTCCGGTACATGACCATGCATCCCAGTTCCGCGCTGACGGCTGAGGCCGCCGCCTCACTGGCAGGGACCGATATGCCCGCTGCCCGGCGCAACCTGCGTGAACTGTCCACGGCCAGCCTGCTTTCCCGCGACGCCGAAGGCCGGTACGTACTGCACGACCTCACTCGTGCCTACGGCGCCGAACTCGCGGAACAGGAGCAGGACGACCGTTTCGGCGCCGAGGCCCGCCTTCTGCAATACCTGTGCGACAACGCGCGTACGGCCAATCGCTTCATCGACACCCGGCCGGGCATCACCGTAGTCGGCATGCCGGTGCCGGACGTGGTGCGGGTCGAGGTCGAGGACCGCACCGAGGCCTGGGAGTGGTTCCGTCAGGAGGATCCCGTCTTCGCCGGCGTGCTGCAATCGGTGAAAGACCCACGACTGCTGCGGCACCGGGTGGAACTGACACACGACTGGCAGAGCTATCTGGCCGCCGTCGGCCGCTGGACCGAGCAGATCCCGGCCCAGCGGGCCGGGATGGCGGACGCTGTGGAGCTCGCGGACCCGGTCGCCGTCGCACGCATCGGCGTGGTGCTGGCAAGTGCCCTGGGACAGACCGGGCAGGCCGCCGACGCCGACGCGCAGGTCGCTCTGATCCTCGAGCAACTGAAGCGACTGCCGCCGGCGGAACAGGCCACCGCACAACGCAGCGTCGCCGGAGTGTTCGCCCGCCAGGAACGCTACGAGGAAGCACTGCACCACACCCAGCAGGCTCTGCGGTTGTTCCGCGCGTCCGGTGAGCGCAATGACATCGCCCGCGAACTGAACGCTGTCGCCTGGTACGGAGCCATGCTCGGGAGCTACGAAGAGGCAGTTGCCATGTGCGGACAGGCTCTGACCATGCTGCGGGAGGCCGGCAACCAGCGCGACGAGGCCGCGACCTGGGACACCCTCGGATACGCCCGACAGCATCTCGGCGATTTGGAAGGAGCGATCGAGGACTACCAGAAGAGTTCACAGCTCTACGGCGAGATATTCGACCCCTTCAACCAGGCCGACGTACTCGATCATCTCGCCGCTGCACGTTTGGACCACGGCGACATCGAAAGGGCCCGCGAGGACTGGCTGCGGGCAGCCGACCTGTTGAGCGAGATCGGCCACCCGCAGGCGGCGACGATGCGCGCCAAAGCGCAGGCAGTGAACGCGCCGCACCGACAAGAGACATGACAGCACTGCTGCGCACGGGCCCGGGGAGTCCTTTCACGGCCTGCCACCGAGCCCTGTGTCTGGCCTTCGGCCACGCGTCCACGGCCGAAGGCCAGACACGCGAAAAGCCCGGCAGCTGTTTTCCGAACCCCGTGTGACGTCCGCAAGCCCTCCACACGGCCGACCGCAACGGCAATAAGTGTATCTTCGGGGAGACACACTTCCGTCGGATCACACCCATGCCGACAGTGCGCACGTCATACATGTGTGTCGGTTAAATCGATCTGCATACCTGTCGGTTCCATGAAGTGGGGGGGCTTCCACATGATCTCGTCCGACAGGCCGGCCCGACGCCGACGTCTCCGGATAACCCCGGTCGGCCGCTGGGCACTTGGCCGGCTGGGCAAGGTGGGCGTCCGGCGTTCGCTCCCCGTGTTCGCTCTGGCCACCGCGCTCTGCACCGGCGCGTGCGGCGCGATCCCGCAGACCGGTGCGGTCTCCGCGGACCGGGACCGGTCGGCCGCGCTCGCCCGGCCCACGCCGAGCGGTGCCCCCGCCGGGCGGGAACCAGTGTCGTCGACAGCTCACGGAGCACCGGACCTGGGCGCCTTCGACCCACTTCCGGGCCTCGGGCTCCGGACCTCGAACCGCATACCCGCCGACTCGGAGCAGGTCGTCGTCGTCACCGGGGAAGGCAGGAACTCCCCCCTGTCCCATGTGGTGTTGTACCGCAGGACCGCATCGGGCTGGCAGGGCGGTGCGACCTGGTCCGCCCACAACGCCCTCAAGGGGTGGACGCGGGACCATCGGCTCGACGACCTGCGCTCACCTGTCGGGGTGTTCACCTTGAGCGACGCGGGCGGCCTGCGGGCCGACCCGGGTTCGAAGCTGCCGTACTCGCACTCGGGCGGCTTCGTGGTCCATGGCGCCGGATTCGCGGGCGAGCCGCTCGCTGGTTCCTTCGACTACGTCATCGCCATCGACTACAACCACGTCAAAGGCACGTCTCCACTCGACTGGGGCCGACCTCTGGGCGCGGACAAGGGCGGGGGTATCTGGCTGCACGTCGACCACGGCGGCCCCACCCACGCGTGTGTAAGTCTGGCCGAGGAACATATGAAGGAACTGCTACGTACTCTCGACCCCGCGCGGCATCCTGTCATCGTGATGGGGGACTCCGCTTCCCTGGCGGAGTGAGCGGCTCGTACCCCGGTCGAAGAGGCGTCCGGACCGCGCGACATCGCATCCGGGAGAAGCGCCGTGCCACGGTCGGCTGCCCGAAAACCCGTGAAAGAGAAGCCCGCCTCATCATCACCTTGTGGACAGGTGCCGATGATGAGGCGAGGCTGGAACAACCGAAGGGACAGCACGTGAACACCCCGGCATACGGGTCCCCCGATCCCGTAACACGTACGACCGTGGCCTCGGGGGACGATCCGGCAGACCTACTCGAGACCACGCCATGGGCCTTGGCAGCCATGCTCGGGACCATCGCGGAGGCGGTCGAGACCCCACTCGCCGATGTACTGGAGTCCGATCCGGCGCGTACCGCCGTGCTGGAGGCCGCGGGCCTGGTCCGCCGGGAGCAAGACGTACTCACGCCTCACACGTCCTTGGTGTACGCGGACGGCCCTACGGCCCGAAGTGCCGTCGAGGCGCGTTTGAGCTCGCTGCGCCAGGCCGTCGCCGCCGCGACGGATGCCTCGACCGGGGCGGCGGCCGGCGGGTGGGCCGACCAGGAGGACGCCGTGCTGTTGAGCCAGGGACGGGCTTCCGCCATGACCGGCCGGGCACTGGCCACCAGGGTGGTTCCCTCCCTGCCCGGGCTGGCGGACAGGCTGGGTGGGGAAGGCAGCCGCATCCTGGACGTCGGCACCGGCGTGGGAGCGCTGGCGCTCGTCCTGGCCCGGGAGTTCCCGCGTGCCGAGGTCGTGGGCATCGATATCGCCGACCGTGTGCTGGGACTGGCCGCCGGGGAACTGGTGGACGCGGAAGCGGACGTCGCGGGCCGGGTGACCCTGCGTCGCCTCGATGTCGCGGAACTGACCGCGCAAGCCGCCTACGACCTCGCCTGGTTGCCCGCGCCGTTCCTTTCGGAGGGCGCGCTGGCCGAGGCCGTCCCTCGGCTGACCCGGGCCTTGCGGCCGGGCGGCTGGCTCGTCGTGGGCACGAACCCCACGATGCCCGACCCCCTGCGACGGGCCGTCGCGAGGTGGAACGCGGTGCGCAACGGCGGCAACTCCTACGACACGGAGCGCATGGTGGAGTCGCTCACTGCCACGGTCCCGGCGGATCTGCGGAGGTTCCCCACGGTTCCGGGTGGCCCCGTGCTGGTCGCGGCCCGGTGGAGCACCACCTGATCGCACCGCTTCCGGCGCCCGGTCCGACTCCAGCCGCAGCGGGCGCCGTCGCCGAGGCCGAGTGAGCATTCCTGGACACGCGGACGGCTCACTCGGCACCTGGCAGGTTCTCAGCCGATGGCGGCGGCCAGCTGATCGGCGACTTCGCCTGGGGAAGGCATTTCAGCGATCTGGGCCGCGGCACGTCGGGCGTTGGCGCGGTACTCGGGGTTCCCGACGACCTCACGGACAGCCTCGGCGACGGCCTCCTGGCCGGCCGGAGGCATGACCGCGACTCCGGTCCTCGAAGCCGCGACGGCACCGGCCTGGAGGAACTGGTCCGCACCCTGCGGCACGATCACCATGGGCAGCCCGCGCGAGACGCTGCCCATGGTGGTGCCGGCGCCTCCGTGGGACACGACCAGATCGATCCCGTCGAGCAGCTCGGCGAGCGGGGTGAAGCCGACGAACCGAACGTGTTCGAGACCGTCCCCGAAGTCAGCCGCGTCGCCGCCCAGGCCCAGCGTGACAACCAGGTCGCTCTCGGCGCCGAGGGCGTCGATGAGGGGCCGAAGAACACGCGGGTCACCGAAGTGGGTTCCGAAGGAGAGGAGCACCTTCGGACGGGCGTCGGGGGCTGCCAGGGCCGTGCCGGCGGTCTTGGAGGTCTGCGCACCGCGATGGGCCTCGGGCCGGATCGGCAGACGACCGCGCGGCACCTGACGGTCGGGGCTCTGCAGCAGGTCGGGGCAGGGGTCGAGGTACCAGGTGGGAGCAGGCACGGTAAGGCCACGCTTCTTGTGGCGGCGCTCGGCGACCGTGTCGAAGGCATCGGTGAACTGCGGGGGAATCTGCGGTCCGAACGCAACCTTGGCGTAGGGGACTTCGAGTACGGCGGCCACGAGCGGGCCGACGTGGTCGGTGGCCTCGGCGACGATCAGGTCGGGCCGAAACTCTCGTGCGACCGCTATGGCCTCGTCGGCGGTGAGGTCGATACGAGCACCGGCGAACAGTTCGGCGGCGACGGCCGGGTCGGGCACCGTGGGGTCGTCCACGCCCGCGAGACGGGCTGCCTCGGCGAGGAGCTCGGGCATCTCCGGGCCCACCGGGAAAAGAGTGATGTTCTCGGCAGCGAGCAAGGGGCCGAAGCCGGCCGAGGTGATCGCGGCCACCCTGTCGCCACGGTCTCGGAAGGCCCGTGCGAGAGGCAGCTCCGGCAGGAGGTGTCCATGTGCGGGTGTGCTGGAGAAGAGGATACGCATGTCCTGACCATACGTCAGCTGAATGAGCCGTTCCCCGGGTCAAACATGTTATTCACACGCACCGGCGGGACGACATGTTTGCTCCGGGTCCGAGGTGCACACATCGGGACTGCCGCCGAGCGTTCGCGGCCGGCTCTCCCGCGCCCGTCTGGGCCGTGGACCTCCACAGGTCGATCGACCGCGCCCGATCAGTCGGCCGGATCGCGATCGCCGACAAGGGGAAGAGGAAGGAGGCTCGGGCTTCGAGGCACGCGGGCCGAGGAGGCGTGCATCAGTGATGCACGCCTCCTCGGCCCGCGACGCCCGGACAGCGACCGAAGCGACTCGGCCTCGGACTTCGGGCGCCCCCGGCCGCGCGGCCGGGGGCGGCACTCGACGGCCGCCGCCATTCGGTGATTCGACGTGTACGGCCCCATGCCCCTCACGCCCCACCGAGCAGCGAGTACCGGTCCGAGAGCGTCGGTTGGGGGGCGGTTACAGCGGGAGGGTTATGCCGAGCTGCTGCATCGCCGCAGAGGGCGGACCGCCTTCGGAGCGTTCCGTCTTGTAGCCCTTGACCCTGGCTTCGATGCTGCGGGGGTCGACCGCTTCGGCAGGGGCGCCCTTGGCGTACAGGCCGGTGGGGTCACAGTCCCGGTCATGGGGCAGTAGCCAGAAGACGCGTCGTCGGAAGGTGCCGGAGGCGCGGGAGGGCTTGGCGGTCGATCCGAGGACGGCGTAGCCGACCATACGACCGTCACGGTGGTACGGAGGTTTGCCTCTGCGGGTGGGCAGTCGGTCCAGGCTCTGGCGGACGTACTCGAGGTCGGTGACGTTCTCGAGCCAGACGATCTCCGTCTCGTGCTGGATCTCGTCCTCGGTGATCAGGGAGCTCATGCGGTCGCTTCCGTCTCCTGGTCGGCGAGCAGTCCGATACCCGGGTAGTACTTGCGCTGGTTGGACGTGGTCATCTGTTTCGGTGAGGCCAGTCCCACCAGCTCTCGTGTGCGGGCGGCGAAAGCTCGTGAGGACAAGGCGGGTGCCCCCTCATTCTGGCACCACGCCTTGTAGAGATTGTAGAGACCGGTCTGTTCGGCCCTCAGTTCCGGTGCCAGGACGCAGGATTCCTCATAGAAGCGTCCGGTGTGGTCCTCGGTCTCCGCGTACGCGTTGGTGGCGATGCGGACGCGTCCGGGCCCCGTGAGGTCGCGCGCGCCCGCGAGGTAGCGGCGGGCGCCGTCCATGAGCCACGTCAGGATGCCGGGACCCTCCTCGGTCACGAGGATGTCCGCCAGGTTGTCGATCTTGCGGTGGTCGGGGACGGTGTTCTCGAACGGGATCAGCCGCATGCGGCGCCAGAACGCGAAGCCGCCGGTACCGACTTCGGGCCTGTGGTTGCCCACCAGGAGCAGCTTGTGGGTGGGATCGAAGCTGAAGAAGTCCTGTCGCATACGGCGTGCCTTGATGCGGTCCCCGCCGGTGAGGAGTTTTACGCGGGCTTCGTCGAACTTGTCACCGGGATTGACCTCGCTGCAGACGATGACACGTCGCCCATGGAGTTCGGCCAGGTCGGTGGGGTGACCTTCGTAGGGTCGGGCCATGAGGAAGCCGGGCGGGGCCGCGTCGGCGTAGTCGCCCAGGAGTTTCATCAGGACGTCCAAAAGGACCGACTTGCCGTTCTTGCCCGCGCCGAAGAGAAAGGGCAGTACCTGGCCGCCGACATCGCCGGTGACGGCGTATCCCATCAACAGCTGCAGATAGTCGATCATTTCGGCGCCTTCGGTATCGGTGCCGAAGGTGTCGGTCAGGAACAGGGTCCACCGGGGCGTGGAGGTGGTCCGGGGCCCGACGGAGGTGGAGCGGGAGTGGAAGTCCTTGTTCGGGTCCGGAGTCTTCACCAGGCCGGTGCGCAGGTCGACGATGCCGTCGGGCGTGCACAGGGCGTAGGGGTCGGCGTCGAGGCGGGTGGCGTTGAGGACCATGCCGGGGGCGGAACGAGCCTGCGTGAGCATGGCGTTGATACCGGCCGTGGAGAGGGCGCGGCGCCGGTGACGGTTGAGGGCCTGCGAGGTGTGCCGACCTTGTTGATCATGGGATGCGATGTTCTCGGCCAGGTCACCGGCGGCCCACAGGACGGTGTCGTCCTCGTCGATCTGCCACCGGGTGGTGTCCCACCGGTACCAGCCGATACCAGGGACGTGACGGTAGTCCTGGGCGTACAGCTTGACGAACAGTTTGGCGTTGCCTCGGTCGGTCAGGGTGTCCGGAAGCAGCCCGCTGGCGGTGGCTTGCGGGCCTGAGTGGGTACCGGACGAAACCGTCTGGGCAGGCAGGGGGATCGGCTGCTGGAGACGGATCTGCTCGGCGACGGCCTGAGCGTCGAAATCGAAGAGGGTGCTGTCGTTGCCCGGAGAGGTCACGGGTGGCCCCCCGGGGTGAGCGGGCGTGAGAGTCCGGCGGCCATGCCGCTGCGGATGATCTGTTCGGCGCGCCGGTCCTGACCGGGGCGGGCAGCCGCGGCTGCTTCCCTGAGAGCCCTTTCGGCATGGTCCTGGGTGAGGCGCCCGGAGGCGACGAGGCCCCCGAGGGTGAAGGCGGCCCTGTTGAGCGCGTCGGAGAAACCCGCGCCCTCGTCGACCGCCCCGCACGCCGCGACGGGGGCGAGAACCGTGCTCAGGAGGCCGCTGGTGCGCGCGCGGGCGCCCCCCGCGGCCTGGACAGCCTGCTGGGCGCGTGGGGGCACGGAACGGGGCGCGGGGATGTTCGGGGCGGGCAGATGACCGGTACGTTCGAGTTCCTGGGCGAGCCAGGTCGGGAGCAGAGCGGGCCGACGTGTCTCTCCCAGTGCCGTGTAGGCGCCGGCACCGGTGGTGGTCCCGGGAGCGATGATGTAGCCGCCATGGGCACGCACATCGACCTGCCACGCCAGGGCGCGACTCTGGCTGGAGCCCGCGGAACACTGCCAGCGACGGTTGTCGCCCGCGCGGTACCAGACGTGCAGGCCACCCGAGGGCGTTCGCACCCGAAGCGTCGAGGAGTCCTCTGCGGGGCTGGGAGCGTCTCTCAGGGCCGCCAGTACGGCGAGGGTGTGAAATCCCGTGGAGAGGCCCGTCAGGTCGATCTGAGCGCCGATGGGGATGCCCGGCAGGATGCGGTCCCGGCTCGGGGGCTGCGCTTCGTGCGCGTCGATGTCGATGACGACCAGGCCTGCGGGGCCGCAGGCGACCCCCACCCCGAAGTCGGGGTGGCTGCCCCACCACTGGTCGATACGGCGCTGGTCGAGGGTGGCCGCGTGGAATCCGTGGCACCAGCGACCGGCGGTCAGGCAGGGGCAGCCCGCATGGGTGTGGCCGGGCCGACGGCACTCGGAGCAGTTCGCGGCCGGCGTCTTGCGGGCCGCCGCGAGCGGGTGGACCGGCCAGCCCCTGCGCGCACACCATCGCGCGACGGCGAGCGGACGCGCGGCAGGGGTCCCAAGAGGGGACCACTGTGAGTCGCTCGGCTGAAAGTGCAGCTCAGCGGACATGCGCACCCCCTGGTAGCGACTGAAGCGACTCAATGACGGACATACCTTAGCGAACACAGCGGTGGGGCGCGGGGAGCTTGGTCCCGTGTCGGTCCCGTCGGGCCACAGAACCCGGGCTGGGCAGGCGCAGAACCCGCCCAGCGACCGAAGGCGGAGGCCAGCGACTGAGTCGCTTTTGGTCGCTGGTCGAGAGGGCAGGACAAAATACCTGGTCAGAGCGCTGGATAAGAAAAAACAGCGACTGAAGCGACTGTAGCCTCCTATATATGACGCACACGCGCACACAGGAAGGGCTTATATATACCGAACTTGAGTCGCTTCAGTCGCTGAGGTCATCAAGCAAAGCCTGTGACCTGCGGTTTCTTCAGCTACTGAGCAAGCGACCGAAGTTTCCCGCAGTCGCTGTGCTTCAGTCGCTGGGGCGGCTCACCCGGTTTCGGGCCTTTGCCACCTCGATCGGCTCGGTCGCTCCGAGTCGCTGGGTCGCTCTTCGGTCCGAGTGCCCCGGCCGTCGTCCCGGCGGGTGACAGCCCCGTAGCGCCACCGTGGGTCGCTGGGCCCACTCCGGGTGCGAGGCGCCCCTCTCGGACGTCCCGCGTGGCGCGGGAGCGACCCGAGCGCCTCCCCGCAGGGTGACGTCGGGTGCGCCCCGGGAGGGGGGATCGACGTGCCGCCGTTTTACAGCCCCAGGTCGAGGGCCAGGCATGAGTAGTACTTCCAAGACCCTTCGGGGTCGTAGGAGTTGATCCCGGCGTTCGGATCGGCATTGACCTGCTCGGTCATGTCCTCGAAACCGATGCGCTCCGGGAGCTTCCCGAAGCGTGCGTGCCTCGCCGCCGCCGCAGCGGCGTCCTTGGTGAGTTCCTCATGCATGACCATGCTCCACTTCGGGATCGTGGATCGCGTCCGGCTTTTGCGCCCGGGCCTGTGCTCAGCATGCTCCCCCCTCCGTCACCTGTCAAGAAGGTGACGGAGGGGGGAGCCGCCTTCGGGCTCTGCCCTCTTGACGTGGGGGAAGGCACTTCCGCCTCGACGGTGGACGTGAACTCGGAGCGCCTCCGACCACGTCCTCACGATGTGAAAAGCAGATCAACCGCCGACAGGCCTTTACTCGCTGCGAAGGACTTCATGCACAGACGCAGAGCCGGCCGGGTCAGGGCCACGGTCGGTGCCGTGACCGTCCTGTCCCTCGGGCTGTTCACCCCGCCCGCACTCGCCGATCAGAGCGCCGTTCAGAGTGCGGCGGCCCCAGCGGGCCCGACGACGGCGTGGCGGGACGGTGTCTTCCAGGTCGACCGAGCCGCCGTCGTCCACCGGTCCGACGTGGTCCTCGGGCGCGCCAACTCCGAGCCCACCGAGTCGATGCCGCTGGGCAACGGCACGCTGGGTGCGGCGGTGTGGGCAGCCGACGGCCTCACCGCGCAGCTCAACCGGGGCGACACCTTCCCCGACCGCAGGTCCCCGGGCCTGGTGACCATCCCCGGGCTGAAGGTCCTGACCGAGGCCGAAGACTTTTCGGCCCGTCTGGATCTCTACGACGGGGTGCTCACCGAGACCGGCGGTGGGATGACGGCGACGGTCTACACCCGCGCCGACCGTGACGAACTCGTGGTCGACGTCACCGGGGCGGACCCGGACAGTGCCCAGACGGTGCGTGGTGACCTCTGGGAGGGCCGTTCCCCGTCCGCGACCGCCTCCGGTGCGGTGGGCACCCTCGCGGAGACGTGGAGGGACGACGGCGGCGGTGGCAGTGGCGACACCTACGGGAGCCTGCTGGGGATCACCGCGGGTGGCCGCGACGTCACCTCGTCGGTGCCGGACGGCGACAGCGTGCAGGTCACCTTCCGGCCCGCCGCCGACGGCTCCTTCCGAGTCGTCGTCGCGGCCCCTCACTGGATCGGTGGCGACGCCACCGCGACCGCGGCCTCGTACCTGGGCACCGACGCGACCGCTTCGGTCTCGGCCGTGCGGTCCGCACACACCGCTTGGTGGCACGATTTCTGGGGCCGGGCCGGCACGATGAAGATCGAGTCGGCCGACGGCACGGGCGCCTACGTGGAGAACCTGCGAACGGTCTTCCTCTACCAGTCGGCCGCCAGCAACAGGGGTTCCCTGCCCGGCACGCAAGCCGGGGTCGCGGACCTCTTCGCCTTCACCCGTGACGAGCACGACTGGTCCCCGGAGAGCTACTGGTGGTGGAACCTGCGCATGCAGGCCGCCGCCAACCTGACCTCGGGCGTCTTTGACCTCAACACGCCGTTCTACGAGCTGTACACCTCCCACCTCGCCGACATCGAGGCGTGGACGAAGGAGCACATGCCGGGACACGTCGGCGCATGCGTCCCGGAGACGATGCGTTTCAACGGCAACGGCTACTTCGACGGCGGTACCGGCAACGCTTCGTGCGAGGCGAGCGTGACGTCGTACAACGCCCAGACGGTGTCCACCGGTGCCGAGGTCTCCCTGGCGCTGTGGCAGCAGTACCGGACCAGCGGTGACCTGGCGTTCCTGCGGGACGGCTACCCGCTGATGAAGTCGAGCGCGCAGTTCCTCCTGTCGTACGCGACGACCGGGAGCGACGGCCTCCTGCACACCCGGGCCAACGCGCACGAGACGCAGTGGGACGTGAAGGACCCCGTCACGGACATCGCCGCCATGCAGGCGCTCTTCCCCGTGGTCGTCTCGGCGGCGAAGAAGCTCGGTACGGACGCCGATCTCCAGGCGCAGCTGACGGCCGCGCAGGCGAAGCTGCCGCCGCTGCCTCGTACGGATGCCGCCACCCACTCCGAGGTCCTGTCTCCCGCGGCGGACTCCGAGGGCGACGACGTCGTCGCCCTGTCGGCCGAACCGGCCGCAGGGACGCACAACTCCGAGAACCTGGACCTGGAGCCGGTATGGCCGTACGGGCTGATCGGTGATTCCGGCACGCTGCACGACCTCGCGGTCCGGACCTACGACCACCGGCGCTGGCCCAACGACGCCAATTGGAGCTTCGACGCCCTGCAGGCGGCGCGGCTGGGCAAGGCGGACGCCGTCAAGGCCGGACTGTTGTACAACGTCACCAACCAGCTCTATCCCTCGGGCCTGACCAGCAACAACAATGTGCTGACCGGCCGTGAGCCGTACAGCGAGACGACCGGTGTGGTCACCGCCGCGCTCAACGAGGCACTGGTGCAGGACTACGACGAGGTGCTGAGGATCGCCCCGGCGGTGCCCTCCGACTGGGACGTGGACGGCACGGTGTCCGTGCACGACAACGCCAAGGTGGACGTGCAGACCCGTGGCGGCGCTCCTGTCACCGTCGCCCTGGAGGCCGGCTCGACCGCGTCCTTCGTCACCCGCAACCCGTGGCCCGGCCAGTCCGTCGGTGTCGTGGACGCGGCGGACGGTTCCACGGTCGTGGCCTATTCCACCGCCGCGCAGTTCACGCTCCCCGCCGTAGCCGGACACAGGTACCTCATCCAGCGGCAAGCGGCGCCGGTCACTTCGCTGCCCTTCGAGGAGATCGGCGGTGAACCGGCCGAACTGCCCAAGCACCTGTACAACACGCAGATCGGTCTGGACTTCCCCGTCTCCCCCGCACCGGCCGGCCCGGTCGGTGCGCTCACCGCGGTCGGTGCCACGTGCGTCGACCACGCGTCAGGTCTCGCGAACGGCACGGCGCTGCTGATCGGGGCCTGTGACGGTGGTGCCGGGCAAGTGTGGATCGCGGGCCGGGACGGGTCGCTGTGGGTGCAGGGCAAATGCGTGATGCCCGCGGGCAGGAGCGGTGCTTCCGGTACCTCGCTGGTCCTCGCGGCCTGCGACGGATCCACCACGCAGCAGTGGAAGACCGGCTCCGGCGGCACGCTCGTCGACCAGGCGTCGGGTCTGTGCGCGGAGGTCAAGGGCTCCGCCACGACCGCCGGCACGGCACTGGTCACGGCTGCCTGCAACACGGCGACCGCCGGGCAGAGGTTCGGCCTCCCCACCGCCCCGGCCGGTCCGCAGGGACACCTCACGGGCATCGCGGGCATGTGCGCGGACAGCGAGGGCGACAGTCAGACACCGGGTACCCATCTGGTTCTGGACACCTGTTCCTCCGCCGACTCTCAGCAGTGGAAGGCAGCCGTCGACGGCACGCTGCGTCTGTTCGACTCGCGGTGCATGACGCCGGAGGGCGGAGGCACCGCCGACAACGGCACCCAGGTGGTCCTGGAGATCTGCGACGGTTCCGCCGCGCAGCGTTGGCACGCGGGCGCCGACGGTGGTGTCGTCAACGACCTGTCCGGCCGCTGCCTGGACGTCAAGGACACCTCCTCGGCGGCGGGCGCCGTCCTGTGGCTGTGGAACTGCGGCCCGGTGACCGAGGCCAAGGTGTGGCAACTGCCGGTGGAGAAGCAGCCGGTCGGCCGGATCTCCGGATACGGCGGCAAGTGCGCCGACCTCGCAGGCGCGGGATCGACCAGTGCGGCCGGCACTCAGGTACAGCTCAACACCTGCGGAGCCGGAACCTCCCAGCAGTGGAAGGTAGCCGGGGACGGCACGGTGAGCGTGCTGGGCCGGTGCATGGCCCTCAAGGGCGGCGCCACGGCCGACGGCACCCGGGTCGTGCTGGCGGACTGCGACGCCTCCTCCACCGCGCAGCAGTGGAGCTGGGCCGCGGACCGCGGCCTGATCGCCAAGAAGTCGGGCACCTGCCTCGACGCCACCGGCCCCAGCTCCGCCAACGGCACCCCGTTGCAGATCTGGGCCTGCGCGGTCTCCGACAACCAGCGTTGGCAGTTGCCCGCGGGCGTGCCCACCGGTCACCTCACCGGCTTGGGCGGGAAGTGCGCCGACCTCGCCGGTTCGGGTTCCACGAACGCCGCCGGCACCGTCGTCCAGCTGAACACCTGCGGTTCGGGCATCTCGCAGGACTGGTCGACAGCGGCGGACGGCAGTGTCCAGGTCCTCGGCAGTTGCCTGGGGGTGGCGAACAACGCCACCGCCAGTGGCACCGCGGTGACACTTCAGGTCTGCAACGGCGGCACGGGGCAGAAGTGGTCCGCCGGCACCGACAGCAGCCTGGTCAACGTGTTGTCCGGCCGCTGTGTCGACGCCACCGACGCCAGCTCCGCCAACGGCACGAAACTGCAGATATGGACCTGCGGCGGCTCTCCACAGCAGAAATGGAGCCTGCCTGCGGCGTAGTCGGGGGCAGGACGGGGCCTGATCGTTCCGCCCTGCCCGTGCGGGCGCCCGCGTACGCGAGGCCTGTGTCTCTGCTCCGGTCCGCGGACACCGATGACGGGGCCGAGGTCCGGAGACAGGCTCATGCAGCACATGTATCTGACCTGTTCCGCCACTCCCCAGGGCATGGTTGAACGTGCCAAAATCTGCCGCATCCGTATTCGATCGTCCGAGTCGTGCCGGCATCCCCTTCGTCGGTACACACGTGAAAGGGAGGGGCGTATGTTCATGCCCAACGTGAGACTGCGTACCGTGGCAGTAGGGGCGGCCATGGCCGGAGCCCTGATCGGCCTCGGGGCCGGTGCGGCGGACGCCGCCGGCTGGCCGCCGCTGCAGGAGGGTGCGTACCTCTACTCCGGTACCAACGGATCGGGCGCGGTCACCGAAGTCGACCTCGGGGACCGAAACACGTGCCACGCGCTCTCCCCGTCAGCCCTCTCGGTCCAGATCGCCACCGGTTCCGCCTCCTTGGAGCTGTACTCCGGCAGTGACTGCACCGGCACGGGGTGGCGTTCCGGCACGCTGACCCAGACCAACCTCCCGCGGCCGATGCTGAGTTACCGGGTGGTCCCGGCGTAACCGGGGGGACACCTCTGCCCGAAGGTGCCTGCGGCGGCCGCCACGGCGCCGTGGGCACCTTCGCTGTCGCCCCACCCTCGCGTCCATGGGTTCAACGGCCGGGCAGCGGGGCGACCATGCGTTATTTCCGCGTCAGTGCGAGGCGTGAGCGCGTCAGGGTTCCGTCATGGCGGGCCCGGAAGCACCTTACTGGTGATGTCGTGTTCGGACCGGGCCGCGAGATATGTGTGAGTGGTTCCGGCCGTCCGTTTCGTGGGTCCGGGTCGGCTCGGCTCGTCCTGGCGAAACGCAATCAGTGAGGGGTTCGGATCGTGCCTGCTCCACCGCAGCCCGTGGGTGAGGGTGTCTCGGTGCCTTCCCCGCCGGACGGTTACCGCAACGTACCGGTGTCGGCTCCCCAGCCCGGCCTGCACGTTCCAGGCATGCTCCACGGTGGTCCCTCGGGTGGCGATCCCCTGGTCGTCGACTTCGGGGAACTGGCGCGGGCGATCACGGAAGCCGAGGAGGCGGCAGAGGCCGCCCATGACATCGCGGAGAGGCTGACGGGCGCGGTCGGCCGTTCCGGGCGGGCGCCCTGGGGTGACGACCCGGCGCTCGGGCAGACATTCGGCAACCTCTTCGCCGAACCCCGTGATGCGCTCGTCCGGTGTGCGCAGGAGCTGCCGGAGGTGTTCCGGAACGTCGCCGAGAAGCTCGGTTCCGTGGGCGCCGGCTTCCATGAGACGCAGGGGGCCTCCGAGGAAGCGATCTTCCTGGAGCGGTCCCGGTCCGATCGCATGCCCCTCTGAGAACGGCTCTTGTTCCGCATGGTAGACGCGCACCACATTCCTCCGGCGCTGCAGAATCTCCTGCTCATCACCACCGGCAACCGCTGGCCGACCGGCGACGAGACGGCGCTGCGGGCCGAGGCGGAGGCGTGGCGTGAGACGGCGCACGAGCTCCGGCCCCTCGCCGAGCGGGTCGACACCCTCCGAACCCGGTCGGCGCGAGCGCTCTCCGGTGCCGGCGGGGACGCCGTCGGTGCCTTCCTGGCCCGGCTCGTCGGCGGGCAGGAGAACGCTGAGTCCGACGCCGTACTGCCGCTTCTCATCGAAGCGGCCGAAGCCGCGGCAGAGGCGCTCGAAGAAGAGGCCCTCCAGATCGAGACGCTGCGTATCGAGATCATCGGCGCTCTGGTCGTCCTGTTCCTGCAACTGATCATCGACTCGGCGATGTGGATGTTCGGCGGAGCGGCCAAGGCCGCCGAGGACATCATCGCCACGAGAGTGCTGTGTCTGGCATTCCTTCGCCAGGCGGTCGCCCACATGCTGACGCGTCTGACCGAATCCGTCGTCGCCATGGTCGGCATGGCCCTGCTCGCGCAGATCATCGAGCTCGGCGAGGGGCACCGACACTCCCTCGACGGGCACGAGCTGAGCGTCGCCGCGGTCAATGGCGCGGTCGGTGCCCCCGTCGGCTTCGGCATGGGGCTGTTGGGCGGCTCGGCCATGGCCGGTCTGAAGAATCTTGCGAAGAAACCGTTCCTCACCAAGTTGCCCGGCCACATGCAGTCCTCGGTGAAGTTCGGTGCCGTCGTGGGCTTCAACGCGGGTTTCGGTGCGCTGACGGGCATGGCCGAGGCCGGCGCGCAGGACAGTGTCTACGGGCTGTCCGGCGACTGGGTCGCGGGCGCGGCCAACGGTTCCTACAACGCCGTATGGGGAGCCAGACACAACGCGCAGAACCCCGCAGGCCGCTTCGCGCTCTCCCCGGCCGAGCACTTGGAGGAACTGATCGACCATCACTTGGCGTCCCTCGGCAAGGATCCCGGCGGGAACACCGCCACGGGCGCCGTCCCGCCGCCCGTGGCGAGCCACGACCCGGACACCAGTTTCCTGGACCTGCGCCCGGACACCCCGGAACCCCACGACCCGGACATCAGTTTCCTGGACC
>NZ_JBSFVR010000058.1:0-28022 GCF_053592415.1 Streptomyces sp. NPDC002690
CCGTCGAGGCGGCGGCACCGGAACCCGAGCAGCTCCCGACGGGCCGCGCGGTGAACTCCGGCCCCGCCCCGGCCTGAGGCGGCGTACGGCGGGGTACGTGCTGGGCCGCACCCCGCCGGCCGCGGGCGCCCCCGGCACCCGGTGGCGGAGGCGCGTGCGGGCGACCCCATAAGATTGGGCCAAACCGACTTGGCCAATCCTGTTGGCCGAAGCGACACACCGTAGCCACACACCCCAACCCTTGAGGATCGCTGCATGCCTGGCATCACGCGCGAGGAGGTCGCCCACCTCGCCCGGCTGGCGCGTCTGGAGCTGAAGGGCGAAGAGCTCGATCACTTCGCCGGTCAGCTCGACGACATCATCGGCGCGGTCGCCCGCGTCTCCGAGGTCGCCGACCAAGACGTACCGCCGACCTCCCACCCGCTGCCGCTGACCAACGTCATGCGGGCCGACGTGGTCCGCCCGTCGCTCACCGCCGAGCAGGCGCTCTCCGGCGCTCCCGCCCAGGAGCAGCAGCGTTTCAAGGTGCCGCAGATCCTGGGGGAGGACTAACAGCCATGACGGACCACAGCATCATCATCAAGCTCACCGCGGCCGAGATCGCGTCGGCCATCGCCGCCGGCGAACTCACCGCCGTCGAGGTCACCGAGGCCCACCTGGCCCGGATCGAGGCCGTCGACGAGAAGGTCCACGCCTTCCTGCACATCGACCGCGAGGGCGCGCTCGCGCAGGCCCGCGCCGTCGACGCGAAGAAGGCCGCCGGCGAGAAGCTCGGCCCGCTGGCCGGCGTCCCGCTCGCGCTGAAGGACATCTTCACCACGAAGGACATGCCGACCACCGTCGGCTCGAAGATCCTCGAAGGCTGGGTCCCGCCGTACGACGCGACCCTGACGCGCAAGCTGCGCGAGGCCGACGTCGTCATCCTCGGCAAGACCAACATGGACGAGTTCGCCATGGGGTCCTCCACCGAGAACAGCGCCTACGGCCCGACCGGCAACCCGTGGGACCTCACCCGCATCCCCGGCGGCTCCGGCGGCGGTTCCTCCGCCGCGCTCGCCTCGTACCAGGCGCCGCTGGCCATCGGCACGGACACCGGTGGCTCGATCCGCCAGCCCGCCGCAGTCACCGGCACCGTCGGCGTCAAGCCGACCTACGGCTCGGTCTCCCGCTACGGCATGGTCGCCTTCTCGTCCTCCCTCGACCAGGGCGGGCCCTGCGCCCGTACGGTCCTGGACGCGGCGCTGCTGCACGAGGCCATCGCCGGGCACGACCCGATGGACTCCACCTCCATCGACGCCCCCGTCCCGCCGGTCGTCGAGGCCGCGCGCAACGGCTCCGTCGCGGGCCTGCGGGTCGGCGTCGTGAAGCAGTTCTCGGGCGAGGGCTACCAGGCCGGCGTCGTCCAGCGCTTCAACGAGTCGGTCGAGCTGCTCCGCTCGCTCGGCGCCACCGTCGTCGAGCTGGACTGCCCCTCCTTCGACCTGGCGCTCTCCGCGTACTACCTGATCGCGCCGTCCGAGTGCTCCTCGAACCTGGCCCGCTTCGACGCCATGCGCTACGGCCTACGGGTCGGCGACGACGGCACGAAGTCCGCCGAGGAGGTCACCGCCCTCACCCGTGAGGCAGGCTTCGGCGACGAGGTCAAGCGCCGCATCATCCTCGGTACGTACGCCCTGAGCTCCGGCTACTACGACGCGTACTACGGCTCGGCGCAGAAGGTCCGCACCCTCATCACCCGCGAGTTCGAGAAGGCGTTCGAGCAGGTCGACGTCATCGTGTCGCCGACCACGCCGACCACCGCCTTCCCGATCGGCGAGCGCGCCGACGACCCGATGGCGATGTACCTCGCGGACCTCTGCACCATCCCGACGAACCTCGCCGGCAACTCCGCCATGTCGCTGCCCTGCGGCCTGGCGCCCGAGGACGGCCTGCCGGTCGGTCTCCAGATCATCGCCCCCGCGATGCAGGACGACCGGCTCTACAAGGTCGGAGCCGCGGTCGAGGCCGCCTTCGTGGAACAGTGGGGTCACCCGCTGCTTGAGGAGGCTCCGTCGCTGTGAGTGCCATGGCAAAGAAGGCCAAGAACTTCAAGAAGTCCAAGACCGGTCTGTACGTCTCGCTGGGCTCCACCGCCTTCGGGGCGATCAGCGTCGCCAAGCAGGCGAAGCTGGCGCGCAACGACAACGACGTGCTCCGGCTGATCGACGCGGCCGTCTCCGCCGCCGCGATCGTCACCGGTCTCGCGATCCTGTACCGCGAACTGAAGCGTCTCGGCGACGACGACGTCCTGCTGGGCTGAGAGGGAAAGTTTCACCGTGACTGTCATTGACCTGGTGTCGTACGAGGACGCTCTCGCGACGTACGACCCCGTCATGGGCCTCGAAGTCCATGTCGAGCTGGGCACCAAGACCAAGATGTTCTGCGGCTGCTCCACCGAGCTCAAGCAGGACGCCAACTCGCAGACCTGCCCGGTCTGCCTCGGTCTGCCCGGCGCACTCCCCGTCGTCAACGAGATCGGCGTCGAGTCCGCCATCAAGATCGGCCTCGCGCTGAACTGCGAGATCGCCGAGTGGTGCCGCTTCGCCCGGAAGAACTACTTCTATCCGGACATGCCGAAGAACTTCCAGACCTCCCAGTACGACGAGCCGATCGCCTTCAACGGCTATCTGGACGTCCAGCTGGAGGACGGGGAGATCTTCCGCGTGCAGATCGAGCGCGCCCACATGGAGGAGGACACCGGCAAGTCGACGCACGTCGGCGGTGCCACCGGCCGCATCCACGGCGCCTCGCACTCGCTGCTCGACTACAACCGCGCCGGCATTCCCCTCATCGAGATCGTCACCAAGCCGATCGAGGGAGCGGGCGCCCGCGCCCCCGAGGTCGCCAAGGCGTACGTCGCCGAACTCCGCGAGCTCATCAAGGCGCTCGGCGTCTCGGAAGCCCGCATGGAGATGGGCCAGATGCGCTGCGACGTGAACCTGTCGCTGCGCCCCAACGGCACCGAGACCTTCGGTACCCGCTCCGAGACGAAGAACGTGAACTCCCTGCGTTCCGTCGAGCGCGCCGCCCGGTTCGAGATCCAGCGGCACGCCGCGGTGCTCTCCTCCGGCGGCACGATCGTGCAGGAGACCCGGCACTTCCACGAGGAGGACGGCTCCACCACGGCCGGCCGCATCAAGGACAACGCCGAGGACTACCGCTACTTCCCCGAGCCGGACCTGGTGCCGGTCGCCCCGGCCCGCGAGTGGGTCGAGGAGCTCCGCAAGGGCCTCCCCGAGCTGCCGCGCGTGCGCCGCAACCGGCTCCGCGAGGAGTGGGGCGTCTCCGAGTTCGACATGCAGTCGATCCTCAACGCCGGTGCCGTCGACCTGATCGTCGCCACCACCGAGGCGGGCGCCCCGTCCGACCAGGCCCGCAAGTGGTGGATGGGCGAGCTGGCCCGCAACGCCAACGAGACCGGCCGCGGCCTCGACGAGCTGCCCATCACGCCGGCCGAGGTCGCCCGGGTGACCGAGCTCGTCGCCTCGGGCGACCTCAACGACAAGCTGGCCCGCCAGGTCATCGAGGGTGTCCTCGCGGGCGAGGGCGACCCGGACGCCGTCGTCGAGAAGCGCGGCCTCAAGGTCGTCTCGGACGAGGGCGCGCTGTCCACGGCCGTGGACGAAGCCATCGCCGCCAACGCGGGCATCGCGGACAAGATCCGGGCCGGCAAGGTCGCGGCGGCGGGCGCGCTCGTCGGCGCGGTCATGAAGGCCACCCGTGGCCAGGCCGACGCCGCCCGGGTCCGCGAGCTGATCCTGGAGAAGCTCGGCGTCGAGGGCTGACCCCTCCCCGCACGCGGCTTCGTTCGTACGAAGGGGCGACGCATCCCGGTATCGGGTGCGCCGCCCCTTCGCGCGTGCGCCGACCGCACAGAGTCGTCTCCGTCCCACCTTTCCGCGCCCGCCCCCGTCGGCGGGCCCGTCGGCCCCGGAGGGTCCGCTGAACACCGTGCTCGCCGCGACCGTCTCCGTCGCCGTCCTCCTCGCGGTCCTGGCGTTCGCCGTCGTCCGCCCGCGCGGGCTGCCCGAGGCCGTGCTGGCCGTGCCCGCCGCCGTGCTGGTGGTGGCGATCGGGGCCGTACCGCTCAGCGAGGCGCGCGAGCAGACCGAGGACCTGCTTCCGGTCGTCGGATTCCTGGCCGCGATCCTCGTACTCGCCCAGCTCTGCGCCGACGAAGGGCTCTTCACGGCAGCCGGCGACCTGGTCGCCCGGATCTGCGGGGGCCGTACCGTACCGCTGCTCGGCGGGGTGTTCGTGGTGGCCTCGGTCATCACCGCCGTGCTCTCGCTGGACGCCACGGTCGTGCTGCTGACCCCCGTCGTCTTCGCCACCGCCGCCCGGGTGGGCGCGCGCCCGCGCCCGTACGTCTACGCCTGCGCGCACCTGGCGAACTCGGCGTCGCTGCTGCTGCCGGTCTCCAACCTCACCAACCTCCTCGCTTTCACCGCGAGCGGGCTCTCCTTCACCCGGTTCGCCGCGCTGATGACGCTGCCCTGGCTGGCCGCCATCGCCGTCGAGTACGTCGTCTTCCGCCGGGTCTTCGCCGAGGACCTGGCGGCCGGCGCCCACGCGCCGGACCCGGAGGCCGAACGCACCGAGGTGCCCGTCTTCACCCTGGTGGTGCTGGTGCTGACCCTGGTGGGGTTCGTCGTCACCTCCTTCGCGGGCGCGGAACCCCTCTGGGCGGCGCTGGCCGGCGCCCTGGTGCTCGGGGTGCGGGCGCTGGGGCAGCGCAGGACCACACCGCTGCGGCTGCTGCACTCGGCGAACGTGCCGTTCTGCCTGTTCGTGCTCGCCCTCGGCGTCGTGGTCAAGGCCGTCGTGGACCACGGGCTCGGCGACGGCATCGGCAAGGTGCTCCCCGACGGCTCCTCGCTGACCGCGCTGCTCGCCGTCGCGGCCGTCGCCGCCGTGCTGGCCAACCTGATCAACAACCTCCCCGCGATCCTCGCGTTGCTGCCGGTCGTCGCGGCGGCGGGCCCCGGGCCGTTGCTCGCCGCGCTGATCGGCGTCAACCTCGGCCCGAACCTGACGTACGTCGGCTCGCTGGCCACCCTGCTGTGGCGCCGCATCCTGCACGCCCACGACTCCCCGCCCGACCTCGGCCACTTCACCCGGCTCGGCCTGCTGACCGTCCCCGCCACGCTCGCCGTCTCCACGGTCGGGCTCTGGGGGGCGCTGCACCTGATCGGGGTGTGAACGGCCGTCCGGGGGCCGATTAGCCTCGTACGCATGAGCGAGAACGTGTACGTGGGCAACGCCGGAGCGGACGCGGCGCTGGACCGGGGATGGCTCCTCGGGCATTTCAAGGACGCCACCGACCCCCGCCACAGCGAGGACGTCGAGATCAAGTGGGGTGTCCACCCGCGGGGCGACGAGCGGGCCCAGTGGGTACGGGGCGAGGAGCGTACGGCGCTGCTGGTGCTCGTCAGCGGGCGGTTCCGGGTGGAGCTGCCCGGCCGGGACGTGGTGCTGTCGCGGCAGGGCGACTACGTCGTCTGGGGCCACGGCGTCGACCACTCCTGGTTCGCGGAGGAGGAATCGGTCGTGCTGACGGTCCGGTGGCCCTCGGTGCCCGGCTACGCGGTGCCCGACCCCGACGGATCCGGGCCGGGCTCGGAAGCGGACGTCCGTGCGAGTGTGTCCGCTGTGCGCACCGACGACGAAGGAGCCGCATGTTCGCTGTGAGCCTGGGTGAGGACGGAGCCGAACTCTGCCCGCTGGAGGTCTGGCAGGCCGAGGAGTTCCTCGCCCACATGGACCGGGCCCGACCCGCCCTCGATCCCTGGATCCCTTTCGCGACCTTCGCCACCGACCTGCCCTCCGCCCGTGCCCTGCTCCAGCGGTACGCGGACAAGCAGGCCGCCGACACCGGACGGCTGTACGGCATCCGGCTGGACGACGTCCTCGTCGGCGGTGTGATGTTCCGGACCTTCGACGCGGAAGCGGGCAACTGCGAGGTGGGCTGCTGGCTGGAGCCGGACGCCGCCGGACATGGCCTGGTGACACGTGCCGTGCACCTGCTCGTCGACTGGGCCGTCGACGTCCGGTCCATGCACCGGATCGAGTGGCACGCCTCCGCGGGGAACGCCCGGTCCATCGCCGTGGCCCGCCGGCTCGGCATGACCCGCGACGGGGTGATGCGAGAGAGTTACCCGTATCACGGTGAGCGTCACGACACCGAGATCTGGTCGGTCCTCGCCCCGGAATGGCGGGCCGCACGGGCGTGAGCCGGCCCTGACGGTGGCCGGCGGGCCGTGACGTTAAGAGGGTTCTCATACGAGACACCTAGCGTGCGGCGCATGAACACCTCCACCGCCAAGACCTCTACCGCCCCTGCCGCCGACGACGCGAGCAAGGAACAGCAGCCGCCCACGTCCGAAGCCGCCGACGCGGTGGCGCCGGGCGGCTCCCCGGCCACCGGGGAGAAGAACGGAACGTCCGGCCCGGACGTCCTGCGCAAGACCGACGGATCCGACGAGCCGGACGAGTTCGAGGGCCTGGACGAGGACCTGGACGAGGACCTGGACGACGACGAGGACGACGACGCGGCCTCCCGGGGCGTCGGCGCCGGTGCCGGTGCCGTCGTGTCGACCGCCCTCGGCGTCGTCGGCCTGGTCGGCGGCTGGACCGGAAAGGTCGCCTCCGAGCGCGAGACCCTGATCGGCCAGATCAAGACCTCCAGTGGTGGAAGTGCCGCCCAGCAGATCTCCGAGATCTACGGCGACTCCTGGCACACCACCGCCCTCGTGAACGGCATCTTCGCGATCCTCGCCCTGCTGGTCGGCGTCTTCGTGCTGGTACGGCCCGCCTTCGGGGCGCCCTCCGCGAAGCCGCAGCCGTCCTGGATCCGTTCCGTCGCCCTCGGCGGTGTGGTGCTCGGCGCGATCGGTCTGGTCCTCTCGATCGCGATGTTCTTCGACCTGATCGTCGGGCTGCCCAGCACCTGAGGTTCCCGTACGAGCGGCGACCGGCTCCCTGCGGAGGGCCGGTCGCCGAGGGCCGTCCCGGCCCTCAATCGACTTTCACCAGCAGAATCCGGTCGTCGCCCGGCTTCGGGTCGCCGCGTCCGTCGGTGTTGCCCGTCACCAGCCACAGCCGGTCGCCGCCCGCCGCGACCACCGTCCGCAGCCTGCCGTACGTCCCCTCCAGGAACGCCTGCGGCTTCGCCAGGGGCTCCTGCGCCGAGCCGGACAGCGGAATCCGCCAGAGCCGCTCGCCGCGCAGCCCCGCCATCCAGATCGAGCCCTTCGCGTACGCGATCCCGCTGGGAGACGCCTCAGCAGTCTTCCACTGGGCGACCGGGTCGATGAAGTCGCCGCCCGCGCCCTTCGGCGCGATGCCCTCGACCTCGGGCCAGCCGTAGTTGCCGCCCGGCTCGATCAGGTTCAGCTCGTCCCAGGTGTCCTGGCCGAACTCCGAGGCCCACAGCCGTTTCTCGCGGTCCCACGCCAGACCCTGCACATTGCGGTGACCGGGCGAGTAGACCACCGAGTCCGCCTCGGGATTGCCGTGCACCGGTTCCCCGTCCGGCGTCATCCGAAGGATCTTGCCCGCCAGCGAGTCCTCGTCCTGGGCCAGCCCGTCGTCGCCGGTCTCGCCGGTGCCCGCGTACAGCATCCGGTCCGGACCGAAGGCGATCCGGCCGCCGTTGTGGACCGCGCCCTTCGGGATGCCGCGCAGGATGGTGTCCGGCGCCCCCAACTGCTCACCGGCGGGCCGTCGTTCGTCGTACACCAGCCGGGCGATGCGGTTGTCGGACTCGGTGGTGAAGTACGCGTACACCTGGTGGTCGGCGCCGTACGTCGCGGAGACGGCGAGCCCCAGCAGCCCGCCCTCGCCGGCCGGTGACACCCCGGGGACCGACCCCAGCAGCGTCTTCTTCCCGGTCTCGGCGTCCACCCGGGTCACCGTGCCCTCGTCCCGGGACGAGACCAGGAGGTCGCCGCCCGGCAGTACCGCGAGGCCCCAGGGGGAGTCCAGGCCGGTGGTGAGGGTGGAGACGACCTTCGCCGACCCTTCGGCGGGCGGCAGCGGAACCGTGGGGGAGGGGGAGGCGGACGACGAGGCCGCCCCGGTGGAGCCGGTCGCGCCGGGGGTCCCCGGTCCTCCCGGGTCCGCCGACGACGAACAGCCGGCCGTCAGCGCCAGGGCCGCCGCGAAGAGCGCCACCGCCGGCCTGCGCACCCCGGGAGTCCGCACCGGCCCACCACGAGCCGATCCGGCGCCCGCCGCTCCGGGCGCCGCACCGTCCGGCCCGTACGCCGCGCCGTGTGATCCCCGCACCGCACCGTCCGAGTACACCGCACCGTCTGATCCGAACACCGCACCGGGCACTGAACCAATCCTTCTCCGGGCCCGCCGGGCCCCGTCGTCCGCTCTCGGGTTCTGCGTGGAGGGCTCGGGGCCGTCCACCGCCCATGGTGCCCGTCCCGGCCCCCGGTACGCGGGCATCGCGCCGATTCGCGGGGCCGGGTCCCGGCGTACCCCGCCATCATCCGATCGGCCGATGGCGCTTCGAGCCCGATGGGCGATGCCCCGCACGCCGCCGGGCAACGAGCATCGGGGTATGTCAGTCATCGAAGTCAGAGGCCTGCGCAAGGCCTACGGGGGCAGAGCCGTCGTCGACGGCGTGGACTTCACCGTCGAGGAGGGCGAGATCTTCGGGATTCTCGGCCCCAACGGCGCGGGCAAGACCACGACCGTCGAATGCGTCGGGGGACTGCGGGTTCCCGACGCCGGCACGGTACGGATCGCGGGCCTCGACCCGGTCGCCGACCGCGACCGCGTCACCCGCCTCCTGGGTGCCCAGCTGCAGGAGAGCGAGCTGCAGGCCAAACTCACCGTGCGGGAGGCCCTTGAGCTCTACAGCGCCTTCTACCGCGGACCTGCGGACTGGCGGCGGCTCGCGGGACGCCTCGGCCTGACCGAAAAGCTCGGCACGCGCTTCGGCAAGCTGAGCGGTGGTCAGAAACAGCGCCTGTTCATCGCGCTCGCCCTCGTCGGAGATCCCCGGGTCGTCGTCCTCGACGAACTCACCACCGGCCTCGACCCGCGTGCCCGTCGTGACACCTGGCAGCTGATCGAGGAGATCAGGGACGCGGGCGTCACGGTCCTGCTCGTCACGCACTTCATGGAGGAGGCCCAGCGCCTCTGTGACCGGATCGCGGTCATCGACCGGGGCAAGGTCGTCGCGCTGGACACCCCGGCCGGGGTGATCGGCCGGGCCGCGAGCTCGACCGTCATCTCCTTCACCCCTTCGGTCCCGCTCGACGAGCGGGAACTCGCGGTGCTGCCCGGCGTCACCTCCGTACTGGAGAGGGACCGCAGGCTCGTCGTCAGTGGCACCGACGAGACGGTGGACGCCGTGCTCTCGCTGCTCGCCGCACGGGGCATCACGGCCGGCCGGCTCCGGGTCGAGGACGCCACCCTCGACGAGGCGTTCCTCGACCTCACCTCCGACCTCACCTCCGACCTCACCGCCGACCTCACCGCTCAGGAGGGCTGAGATGAGTGCCCCGTCCGTTCCCGCCGACACCGCAGCGGTCAAGAGATCCGGCACCTTCGCCGCCGTACTCGCGGCGGAGGCCAGGCTCTTCGGCCGCGAACCGGCCGCGCTCTTCTGGATCATCGCGTTCCCGACCCTGCTGCTGACGATCCTCGGACTGATCCCGTCCTTCCGGGAGGCGGACGAGACACTCGGCGGCCTCCGTGTGATCGATCTCTACGTCCCCGTGGTGGTGCTCCTGTCGATGATCGTGGCCGGCGCGCAGACCATGCCCGGCGTCCTCACCGGCTACCGCGAGCGCGGCATCCTGCGCCGCCTGTCCACCACTCCCGCCAGCCCCAAGTCCCTTCTCGCCGCCCAGATTGTGCTGCACGGAGCGGCGATCCTGCTGTCCGTGCTCCTCGCCCTCGCCGTCGGCAGGCTGGCCTTCGGAGTCGAACTCCCGAAGCAGCTCACCGGCTACGCCCTGGCGGTCGTCCTCACCGCGCTCGCCGGGCTGGCCCTCGGCGCCACCATCTCCGCGCTCTCCCGCACCACGAGAATCGCGCAGACCGTCGGCACGATCGTCTTCTTCCCGATGATGTTCAGCGCCGGCGTCTGGGCTCCGGTGCGGACCATGCCCGACCTGCTCAGGGACATCGTCTCCCTGACGCCGGTCGGGGCTGCGGCCCAGGCGCTCGACCAGGCGGCCCGGGGGGACTGGCCGAGCTGGTCGCACCTCGGGATCACCGGCTTGTGGGCGGTGCTGCTGATCGGCGCCGCGGTCCGCTGGTTCCGCTGGGAGTGACCGTGCGGTCAGAGGCCGGCGGGGGAGTGCCAACACCGGCCGTGCACGGCATCCTTGACCCCATGACAGGCCCGAACCGCAGTGCCGAGGAGCGGCGGCGGACGCTCTTCCGGTGGGGTCCTCACGGGCTGCTCGCCCTCGCGACCGCGGTGGGAGCGGCCTGCGCGGGCGTCTTCATGTCGCGCGCGCAGGTGTACGCGGCGGGGGCGCTCGTCGCCTCCGCGTTCCTCGTCCAACTGTGGTGGGGCAGGGCGAGGCGCGGACTGCCCGAGCGACGCGCGGCGGGACACCTCTACTACGCCGTACGCACGGTGATCGCCTTCGCCCTCACCTGGCTGAATCCGCTCTTCTCGATCTACGCGGTGTTCGGCTACTTCGACGCCGCCCATCTGCTGCCGCGGCGCTTCGTCAAGGCAGGGCTCCTGGCGACCGCCGTCACGATGGCGGGTTCGCAGTCCGGTGGACTGCCTCCCACGTCGACGAACACCTGGGTCCTGTTCGGGGCGATCTTCGCCCTCCACGCCACCCTGGTCATGACCTTCGGCAACATCGACAAGAAGGACGCCGAGGAGGCCAGGACCAAAGACGCCACCATGGGGGAACTGGAACGGACCAACGCCCGCCTGGAACAGGCCCTCGCGGAGAACGTCGGCCTGCACGCCCAACTCCTGCTCCAGGCCCGGGAAGCCGGGATGGACGACGAACGGCGCCGGCTCGCCGCCGAGATCCACGACACTCTCGCCCAGGGGCTCGCCGGAATCATCACCCAGCTCCAGGCGGTCACTGCGGCCGAAGACCCGGCCGTCGCCCGCGAGCACCTCGAACGCGCCCAGGCCCTGGCCCGGCAGAGCCTCGGCGAGGCCCGTCGCTCGGTGCGCGACCTCGGCCCGGGGGCCCTCGAACACGACGCGCTGCACGAGGCGCTGAGGAAGACCGTCGTCGAATGGTCCTCGCGGACGGGTGTACGGACCGAGTTCACCGCCACCGGTACCATCGAGCCCCTGCACGACGAGATCCAGGCCACGCTCCTGCGGATCACCCAGGAGGCCCTGGCCAACACCGCCCGGCACGCACACGCCACCCGCGTCGGTGTCACCCTCTCCTACCTGCGTGACGAGGTCGCCCTGGACGTACGCGACGACGGCCAAGGCTTCGATCCGCTCGCCCTGCCCCCGCTCAGCGAGTCGGGCGGCTTCGGACTCGGCGGGATGCGGGCCCGCGCCGAACGCCTCGCGGGGACCGTCGGCATCGAGTCCGAGCCGGGCGACGGCACCGCGATCTCCGCCCGATTGCCGTTGGCGCGCCGTGACTGAGCGGACGATCACCCTCATCGTCGTCGACGACCATCCCGTCGTCCGTGACGGGCTGCGCGGCATGTTCCGTTCCGCCCCTGACTTCGAGGTACTCGGCGAGGCGTCGAACGGCGTCGAGGCGGTGGAGCTGACCGGTCGACTCGACCCGGACGTCGTCCTGATGGATCTGCGGATGCCGGGTGGCGGCGGAGTCGACGCGATCGCCGAACTCGCGCGCAGGGGCGCCAGGAGCAGGGTCCTGGTCCTCACCACGTACGACACCGACTCCGACACCCTGCCCGCCATCGAGGCGGGCGCCACCGGCTATCTCCTCAAGGACGCCCCGCGCGAGGAACTCTTCGCGGCGGTACGCGCCGTCGCCGGCGGCCGTACGGTCCTGTCGCCCGCGACCGCGTCCCGGCTGGTCTCCCGGGTCCGCGCGCCGGCGGGCGCCCACACCGCCCTGAGCGCCCGCGAGCGCGAAGTCCTCGTCCTTGTCGCCAAGGGCTCCGCGAACCGGGAGATCGCCCGCACCCTGTTCATCAGCGAGGCGACGGTCAAGACCCATCTCGCACACGTGTACGCGAAGCTGGGCGTCGGCGATCGCGCTGCCGCGGTGGCCGCCGGATACGACCGGGGAATCCTGGGCGACGCGCACCGGCGCTGACGACCGCGCCGATCACGCCGGTCCGGCGACGGCGGGCACCCGAGGGGCCCGGCCCCCGGCAGTGCTCAGTCCCACGAGCCGATAGCCCCGGCCCCCGGCAGTGCTCAGTCCCACGAGCCGATAGCCCCGGCCCCCGGCAGTGCTCAGTCCCACGAGCCGAGGGCCCGCGGGAGCGCGGCGATCTCGGCGAGATCGCGGTCGGTGAGCGCCAGTGCGGCGGCCCCGGCGTTCTCCACCGCCCACTCCTCCCGCTTGGCGCCCGGCACCGGCACCACGTGCGGGCCCTGCCGCAGCACCCATGCCAGCGCCACCTGCGCGGGCGTCGCCCCGTGCCGCTGCGCGACCCGGCGCAGCCCGGCCACCACCGGCTGGTTCGCGGCCATCATCTCGGCGGTGAACCGGGGGTGACGGGCCCGGGGGTCGTCCGGTTCGAAGCCCTGCCCCGGCTTCAGGGTGCCCGTGAGGTAGCCGCTGCCCAGCGGCATCGCGGCCAGCAGCCCCACCCCGCGCGCGGTGCACCAGGGCAGCAGGGACACCAGGGCCTCCGGCGACCACACCGACAGCTCCGCCTCGACCGCGCTGACCGGGAAGACCTGCTGCACCCGCTCCAACTGCCGGATCGTCGCGTCGTGCAGCCCCGCCCGGGACCGCCGAGGCACCAGCGCACCCACGGCACAGAGCCCCAGCGCCCGCACCTTCCCGGCGGTCACCAGCTCCGCCATCGCGCCCCAGGTCTCCTCCACGGGCACCTCCGGATCGGCGCGGTGCAGCTGGTACAGGTCGATCACATCGGTCTGCAACCGCCTCAGCGAGGCGTCGCAGGCCCTGCGCACGTACCCCGCGCGGCCGTTGGCGACGATGTGCTGATCCCCCACCAGCAGACCGCACTTGGTGGAGATGAAGGCGTCCTCCCGGCGTCCCTTCAACGCCCGGCCGACCAACAGTTCGTTGGTGAACGGGCCGTACATGTCCGCCGTGTCGAGCAGCCGGACCCCCGCGTCCAGGGCCGCGTGCACCGTACGCACCGAGCGCTCGCCGAGCCGTTGTGACGCGCTGTAGCCCCAACTCATCGTCATGCAGCCCAGTCCCACCGCGCCCACGGCGAGCGCCGCCCCACCGATCGTCCTGCGCTCCAACTCCCCGAACCCTCCCCAGGTCGTGCCACCGCCCAGGGCCCGCCCCGTGCTCGTCCCACGATAGGGAGTGGATCAGCACGTTGCGTCACGCGGCTCGGCGCGAAGGCGTCGTCCGCGGGTGCCGGGATGCCTCGCCGCAGCGTCCCGGAAACCTTCGCACAAGGGCTGTCCCGCCATTCCTGGCGGGTGCGCGGCACTGATCCACCACGCGTCGCGGGACAGCCTTAACCTCGGAACCATGACTTCCACTCCCCGCACCGACGTGTGGCTCCCCCTCCCCGCCGACTCGATGACCGGGCTCCCCGAGGGCCTCGACTACCACTTCTGGGACGGCGGAGCCGAGTTCCCGGCCGACCCGGCGCGGTGCGCCTTCTACGTGGTGCCGTACATGAAGGGACCCGAGGCGTCCGTGCGTCCGATCCCCCGGATGCGCGCGGTCCGGGTCGTGCAGACCCTTTCGGCCGGCACCGACCACGTGGAACCCGCCCTCGCGGGGCTCCCCGCCGGTGTGCGCCTCTGCAACGCCAAGGGGGTGCACGAGGCTTCGACCGCCGAACTCGCGCTCGCGCTGATACTCGCCTCGCTCCGGGACGTCCCGGGCTTCGTGCGGGGCCAGGACGCCGAGGAGTGGCGGTCCGGTTTCTACCCGGCGCTCGCCGACAAGTCCGTGCTCATCGTGGGCTACGGCTCGATCGGTTCGGCCATCGAGGACCGGCTCGCGCCCTTCGAGTGCGCACGGATCGAGCGCGTCGCGCGCACCCCCCGTACCACCGCGCGCGGGCCCGTACACGCCCTCGGTGAACTGCCCGCGCTGCTCCCGCGGGCCGACGTGGTGATCCTTTCCACCCCGCTGAACCCCTCCACGCGAGGGCTGGTGGACGCCGCGTTCCTCGCCGCGATGCCGGACGGCGCGCTGCTGGTGAACGTCGCCCGGGGGCCCGTCGTGGACACCAAGGCGCTGCTGGTCGAACTGGAGTCGGGGCGGTTGCGGGCCGCGCTCGACGTCACCGACCCGGAACCGCTGCCGGCGGGGCATCCGCTCTGGCATGCTCCCCACGTTCTGATCAGTCCGCACGTGGGCGGCAGCACGTCCGCGTTCCTGCCGCGCGCCAAGCGGCTGATCGCCGGTCAGCTGACCCGTTTCGCGGCGGGGGAGCCCGTTCTCAACGTCGTGCACACCACCGCCTGACAGCGTTCCGGAACCGCGTTGTCGCGCCCTGTGCGCACAACACCCCAGGTCGTCACGGAGAGTAGAGAGAGTATGGCTTTGCGTGACGAGTCTGGTGTATCGTCCAGAGGCGGGGGCTGCGCCGTGGAAGGACGGCGGCGGGGCGGGCAGCTGGACGCGAGGGGGCAGTGGGCGATGTGCGGCCAAATGCGGGACGGACGGACGCCGAACCGGCGGCAGCGGTCTTCGGCGGGAGCGCTGCCGGGCAGCCGCCTGCCGTCGCGACCGGTGCCGCGCCGTGTGCCGGCGGGACTTCCGCGACACTCCCCAGGGGCCGTCCGGTGAGCGCCCTGGACGCATCGCTCTCCCGCCGGACGACCGTGTCCGCCCGCGCGAGGGTGCTGCCCCAGGTCCTGCTCGCCCTCGTCTGCGCGGGGTACGCCGTCGGTGCCGCCGTCGGCTGGGGGTCGACCCGACTGGCGCTCTTCATGGGCGACTTCGGCCTCAGTCTGGCGGCCCTCATCGCCTCCGTCTCCTGCTTCCTGTACGCGGGCGCGGCCGGCCGGCCCGCCCGGGCCGCCTGGCTGCTCTTCTCGTTCTCCTCCGCGATGGCCGCCAGTGGCAACGCCGTCTGGGGCTGGTACGAAGTCGTCCTCCGTGACCACGTACCCCCGCTCTCCGCCGCCGACTTCTTCTTCCTCTGCTTCGCCCCGCCCGCGATCATCGGACTCCTGGTGCTCGCCAAGCGCCCGGTCAACCGCGCCGGCTGGTTCTGCCTGGTGCTCGACAGCTGGCTCATCGGCGGATCGCTGCTCACCCTCTCCTGGAGCCTCGCCCTCGCCCACACCACCGACGTCGTCGGCGACGGGGAGAGCGTCGCCCGCGCCGCACTGTCGCTGGCCTATCCGCTGCTCGACATCGTGCTCGTCTCGATGGTCCTGGCCCTGCACTTCCGGCAGAACAGCGCCAACCGCTCGGCGGTCAACACCGCCATCGCCGGACTCGCCCTGACCGTCGTCAGCGACGCCCTGTTCACCTCGCCGCTGCTCCGCTCGACCTACCACTCGGGGCAGCTCCTCGACGCCGGCTGGTTCGCCGGCTCGCTCCTGCTCGCCTACGCGCCCTGGGGCGTACGGCACACGGCCGCGCACCCCGGGTTCGACGAACGACCCGGCCGGGCGGGGCGCGCCACCAGCCGCCCGATCGCCGGATCGCTCGCCGCGCTCACGCCCTACCTCGCCGCCGCCGTCTGCACCCTCGGCATCCTGTACAACGTCGTCGAGGGCCGCCGGGTGGACGCCGTGGTGGTCTTCACCGGCTGTGCGGTCGTGCTGGCCCTCGTGCTGCGCCAGGCGATCATGCTGCTGGACAACCTCACCCTCACCCAGGAACTCGCCCAGCAGGAGAACCACTTCCGCTCCCTGGTCCAGGGCTCCAGCGACGTCATCATGATCGCCGACCCCAACGGCAAACTCCGCTACGTCAGTCCGGCGGCGGCAGGCGTCTACGGCTGCCCGGCGGAAGACCTGCTCGAAACCGAACTCATCTCGATCATCCACCCCGACGACCGCGGCAGAGTCGTCCACCAGGTGCGGCGCTTCCTCGCCGCCCACCCCGCCGAGGAGCCCACCACCCGGATCGAGTGCCGCTTCCGGTCCGGCGCCGGGGACTGGCTCAACGTCGAGTCCACCGTCAACCGCCACCACGGCGGACTCCTGCTCAACAGCCGCGACGTCACCGAACGCGTCCGCCTCCAGGCCCAGTTGCAGCACAACGCCGAACACGACCCGCTCACCGACCTGCCCAACCGGGCGCTCTTCACCACCCGGGTACGCCAGGCCCTCGGCGGGCGGCGCGCGGGCGACCTCGGCACCGCCGTGCTCTTCATCGACCTCGACGGCTTCAAAGCCGTCAACGACACCATCGGGCACCAGGCGGGCGACGAACTCCTCGTGCAGGCAGCCCAGCGACTCGCCGACTCCGTCCGGGCCGGGGACACCGCCGCCCGGCTCGGCGGCGACGAGTTCGCCGCACTGATCCTCGGCGACGGCACCCGCGACCAGGCCGCCCGGGAGTACCAGGTCCACGAGATCGCGGACCGGCTGCGCCTCACCCTCTCCCAGCCCTACCTCATCGGCCCCGGCGAGGTACGGGTGGCGGCCTCCATCGGCGTCGCCTTCACCGAGCCCGGGATCACCCCCAACGACCTGATGCGCAACGCCGACCTCGCGATGTACCGCGCCAAGGCCGCCGGCAAGGACCGGGTCGAGCTGTACGCCCCCCAGATGCAGGCCGACGTGGTGCGCCGCTCCGAGCTCGCGGTCCGTCTGCGCACCGCCCTGCGCGACGGCGAGTTCGCCCTGCTCCACCAGCCCGTGGTGCACCTCGCCAGTGGCACCGTCGCCGCGGTGGCCGCCCAGGCGCGCTGGCGGTCCACCCAGGGCATCCTCTTCACCCCCGCCGAATTCCTGCGCACCGCCGACGACGGCGACCGCACCGCCGAGCTCGGCCGCTGGCTCCTGGAGGAAGCCGTCCAGCAGGCCGCCGAGCGCACCAGGGCCGGGTACCCGGTCTCCGTGTCCGTCCGGCTCTCCGCCGGGCGGCTGCTGGACAACGCACTGCCCTTCGGCTCCGTCGAGGCGCTGCTGACCCGGCACGGCCTGCCCTCCGGCGCCCTGATGATCGAAGTGGGCGACAGTGACCCCCGGATCTCCTTCGACGAACTCGAACGCCGCCTCGTGGCGCTGCGCCGCCTCGGTGTGCGCATCGCGCTCGACGGCTTCGGCAGCGGGTACGCCGCCATCAACGCGCTGCGCCGTCTCCCCGTCGACGTACTCAAACTCGACCGGGGCCTCGTCGAGGGCGTGGTGGAGTCGGCCCGGCTGCACAAGATCACCAGCGGGCTGCTGCGGATCGCCTGCGATCTCGGTATGCAGTCGGTGGCGGACGGTGTGGACGTCCCGGAGCAGGTGCTCGCGCTGCGCGCCATGGGGTGCACCCACGGCCAGGGGATGGCCTTCTCGGGCCCGCTGGACGAGTACCGGCTGCGCCACGCGCTGCGGCGCGGACACTTCCCCGTACCCGGCGTACCGGCCGCTCAGCCCGTTCTCGCCGGGGGGTCGCCGCCCCGGCTGAGCGGCTCACATGATGAGACGTCCGTCCCACCCGCTTGACACGGTCGGCGTGCCGGAGAGAGGGTCAATGCCATGCGCACCCGAATTCTCGTACTTGGAAAGCGCGTCGGCTGAAGCGGAGTCGTACGACACTCCGCCTACCGCACCGGCGCGCTCCCCTCGCTTGCCTCACGGCACGAGGGGTTTTTTGTTGCACTGGCACTCCCCAAAACCCCGCAAAACCCTCAGCCTCGAGAAGAGAATGCCGATGACCGAGCAGGCCACCGGGGCCCACCACCCCCAGTCGCGGTCCCGTACCGGCGGACAGCCGTCCGCCATCGTTGAGCACGTCACGGGCGCGCAGTCCCTCATCCGTTCTCTCGAGGAAGTCGGGGCCGACACGGTATTCGGCCTCCCCGGCGGCTGCATTCTTCCCGCCTACGACCCGCTGATGGACTCCACCCGGGTGCGCCACGTCCTGGTCCGGCACGAGCAGGGCGCGGGCCACGCGGCCTCCGGCTACGCCCTGGCCACCGGCAAGGTCGGCGTCTGCATGGCGACTTCGGGTCCCGGCGCCACCAACCTGGTGACCCCGATCGCCGACGCGCACATGGACTCCGTGCCGATCGTCGCGATCACCGGCCAGGTCGCCTCCGCCTTCATCGGTACGGACGCCTTCCAGGAAGCCGACATCTGCGGCATCACCATGCCGATCACCAAGCACAACTTCCTGGTGACCAACGCCGACGACATCCCGCACACCATCGCCGAGGCCTTCCACATCGCCTCCAGCGGCCGTCCGGGCCCCGTCCTCGTCGACATCGCCAAGGACGCCCTCCAGGCGCAGACCACCTTCAGCTGGCCGCCCACCCAGGACCTCCCGGGCTACCGCCCGGTCACCAAGCCCCACGCCAAGCAGATCCGCGAGGCCGCCAAGCTCATCACCCAGGCCAAGCGCCCGGTGCTGTACGTCGGCGGCGGCGTGATGAAGGCCGGTGCCACGGCCGAGCTGAAGGTCCTGGCCGAGCTGACCGGAGCCCCGGTCACCACCACCCTGATGGCCCTGGGCTCCTTCCCCGACAGCCACCCGCTGCACGTGGGCATGCCCGGCATGCACGGTTCGGTCACCGCCGTCACCGCGCTGCAGAAGGCCGACCTGATCGTCGCCCTCGGCGCCCGCTTCGACGACCGCGTCACCGGCAAGCTGGACAGCTTCGCCCCGTACGCCAAGGTCGTGCACGCCGACATCGACCCGGCCGAGATCGGCAAGAACCGCCACGCCGACGTGCCGATCGTGGGCGACGCCCGCGAGGTCCTCGCCGACCTGGTCCAGGCGGTCCAGGCCGAGCACAACGAGGGCAACACGGGCGACTACAGCGCCTGGTGGAAGGACCTCGACCGCTGGCGCGAGACCTACCCCCTCGGCTACGACCTGCCCGAGGACGGCAGCCTCTCCCCGCAGCAGGTCATCCAGCGCATCGGTGAACTCGCCCCCGAGGGGACGATCTTCGCCGCGGGTGTCGGCCAGCACCAGATGTGGGCCTCGCACTTCATCGAGTACGAGCAGCCCGCCACCTGGCTCAACAGCGGCGGCGCCGGGACGATGGGCTACGCGGTCCCGGCCGCGATGGGCGCCAAGGTCGGCCGGCCGGACGCTCCCGTATGGGCCATCGACGGCGACGGCTGCTTCCAGATGACCAACCAGGAACTCACCACCTGCGCCCTGAACAACATCCCGATCAAGGTCGCCATCATCAACAACGGCGTCCTCGGGATGGTCCGCCAGTGGCAGACCCTCTTCTACAACCAGCGGTACTCCAATACCGTGCTGAGCGGCGGCGCCGACACCGACGGCGTCCCGCAGCGGGGCACCCGGGTGCCGGACTTCGTCAAGCTGTCGGAGGCGATGGGCTGTTACGCCATCCGCTGCGAGGACCCCGCCGACCTGGACAAGGTCATCGAAGAGGCCAACGCCATCAACGACCGCCCGGTCGTCATCGACTTCATCGTCCACGAGGACGCCATGGTGTGGCCGATGGTCGCCGCCGGCACCTCCAACGACGAGGTCATGGCCGCCCGCGGCGTCCGCCCCGACTTCGGCGACAACGAAGACGACTGAGAGACAGAGAGAGACCGACTCCATGTCCACCAAGCACACGCTCTCCGTTCTCGTCGAGAACAAGCCCGGTGTCCTCGCCCGGATCACCGCCCTCTTCTCCCGGCGCGGGTTCAACATCGACTCGCTCGCCGTCGGGACCACCGAACACCCCGACATCTCCCGCATCACCATCGTGGTCAATGTCGAGGACCTGCCTCTTGAGCAGGTGACCAAGCAGCTCAACAAGCTCGTCAACGTCCTGAAGATCGTCGAACTGGAGCCCGGCGCTGCGATCCAGCGCGAGCTCGTCCTGGTGAAGGTCCGTGCGGACAACGAAACCCGCTCGCAGATCGTCGAGATCGTCCAGCTGTTCCGCGCCAAGACCGTCGACGTCTCCCCGGAGGCGGTCACGATCGAGGCGACCGGAGGTGCCGAGAAGCTGAGCGCGATGCTCAAGATGCTGGAGCAGTACGGCATCAAGGAGCTCGTCCAGTCGGGCACCATCGCCATAGGGCGCGGCGCGCGCTCGATCACCGACCGATCCCTGCGCGCACTCGACCGCACCGCATGACCCCCAGGTCGTGTTGTGGAAGTGGCGCCGTCCGCCCGGAGAGCGTGCGTGCCGGGCGTCGCCGGACAGGCGGGACTTTCACAACACGGCCTTGAAGGGGCCCGCGGCACGGAGCCCGGGCCCTCCGCCCCCGTCTCGCCGTTCGGATGGCGAGACCGGAGCACGTACACGGCGCCCCCCGCCGTACGGTGGGACGCAACACCTGCACACCAAGGAGAATCACCAGTGGCCGAGCTGTTCTACGACGCCGACGCAGACCTGTCCATCATCCAGGGCCGCAAGGTCGCGGTCATCGGCTACGGCAGCCAGGGCCACGCCCACGCGCTGTCGCTGCGTGACTCCGGCGTCGACGTCCGCGTCGGTCTGCACGAGGGCTCCAAGTCCAAGGCCAAGGCCGAGGAGCAGGGTCTGCGCGTGGTCACCCCGGCCGAGGCCGCGGCCGAGGCCGACGTCATCATGATCCTCGTGCCGGACCCGATCCAGGCCCAGGTCTACGAGGAGTCCATCAAGGACAACCTCAAGGACGGCGACGCGCTGTTCTTCGGGCACGGCCTGAACATCCGCTTCGACTTCATCAAGCCGCCGGCCAACGTCGACGTCTGCATGGTCGCCCCCAAGGGCCCCGGTCACCTGGTCCGCCGCCAGTACGAAGAGGGCCGCGGCGTTCCCTGCATCGTGGCCGTCGAGCAGGACGCCTCGGGCAAGGGCCTGGAGCTGGCGCTCTCCTACGCGAAGGGCATCGGCGGCACCCGCGCCGGCGTCATCAAGACGACCTTCAAGGAAGAGACCGAGACCGACCTCTTCGGCGAGCAGGCCGTCCTCTGTGGTGGCACCGCCGCCCTGGTGAAGGCCGGTTTCGAGACCCTGACCGAGGCCGGCTACCAGCCGGAGATCGCGTACTTCGAGTGCCTCCACGAGCTGAAGCTCATCGTGGACCTCATGTACGAGGGCGGCCTGGAGAAGATGCGCTGGTCCATCTCGGAGACCGCCGAGTGGGGCGACTACGTCACCGGCCCGCGCATCATCACGGACGCCACCAAGGCCGAGATGAAGAAGGTCCTCTCCGAGATCCAGGACGGCACCTTCGCCAAGAACTGGATGGCCGAGTACCACAACGGTCTGCCCAAGTACAACGAGTACAAGAAGGCCGACAGCGACCACCTGCTGGAGACCACCGGCCGTGAGCTCCGCAAGCTCATGAGCTGGGTGAACGACGAGGCGTAAGCCTTCCGGACGCCGGTCGGGCCCCGCTCGTGCGCGAGGGGGCCCGACCGGCGGCCACGCGCCCGGCCCCGTGTCACTGCGGGGCGCGACGGGCGGCACGCGCACGGACCGGAAGGACAGCGTCACGGAGCGGCGGTCGTACGTATGTACAGGCTGTCCAGCCTCGGATGAGTGATCCTTCCACCGGGGAGCGTTCAACGCCCCGGCGCATGACTACACTGCTCAACACATCTACGCGTCAGGGCCCACAGTGTCGTGCGTCTACCACGCGGCTAGCCTCCACCGCCTGCGGCCGTCGGGACGGCCGTCCGCACTGGGATTTGTGAGGACACACGTGAGCTCGAAACCTGTCGTACTCATCGCCGAAGAGCTGTCGCCCGCCACGGTCGACGCCCTGGGACCGGACTTCGAGATCCGGCACTGCAACGGCGCCGACCGCGCCGAACTGCTCCCGGCCATCGCCGATGTCGACGCGATCCTGGTGCGTTCCGCCACGAAGGTCGACGCCGAGGCCATCGCCGCGGCGAAGAAGCTCCGGGTCGTCGCCCGTGCCGGTGTCGGTCTGGACAACGTCGACGTCTCCGCCGCCACCAAGGCCGGCGTGATGGTCGTGAACGCACCGACCTCCAACATCGTCACGGCCGCCGAGCTCGCCTGCGGTCTGCTGGTCGCCACCGCCCGCCACATCCCGCAGGCCAACACCGCCCTGAAGAACGGCGAGTGGAAGCGCTCGAAGTACACGGGTGTCGAGCTGAGCGAGAAGACCCTCGGCGTCGTGGGCCTCGGCCGCATCGGCGTGCTGGTCGCCCAGCGCATGTCCGCCTTCGGCATGAAGATCGTCGCGTACGACCCCTACGTGCAGCCGGCCCGCGCCGCGCAGATGGGCGTCAAGCTCCTCAGCCTGGACGAGCTGCTGGAGGTCTCCGACTTCATCACCGTGCACCTGCCCAAGACGCCGGAGACCCTCGGTCTCATCGGCGACGAGGCGCTGCACAAGGTGAAGCCCTCGGTGCGCATCGTCAACGCCGCCCGCGGCGGCATCGTGGACGAAGAGGCGCTCTACTCCGCCCTCAAGGAAGGGCGCGTCGCCGGAGCCGGCCTCGACGTGTACACCAAGGAGCCCTGCACGGACTCCCCGCTCTTCCAGTTCGACCAGGTCGTCTGCACCCCGCACCTCGGCGCCTCCACGGACGAGGCCCAGGAGAAGGCCGGTATCGCCGTCGCCCGCTCGGTGCGTCTCGCGCTCGCCGGCGAGCTGGTGCCGGACGCCGTCAACGTCCAGGGCGGAGTCATCGCCGAGGACGTACGCCCGGGCCTGCCGCTCGCCGAGAAGCTCGGCCGCATCTTCACCGCCCTCGCGGGCGAGGTCGCGGCCCGTCTCGACGTCGAGGTGTACGGCGAGATCACCCAGCACGACGTGAAGGTGCTCGAACTCTCCGCACTCAAGGGCGTCTTCGAGGACGTCGTGGACGAGACCGTCAGCTACGTCAACGCCCCGCTCTTCGCGCAGGAGCGCGGTGTCGAGGTCCGCCTCACCACCAGCTCCGAGTCGGCCGAGCACCGCAACGTCGTCACCGTGCGCGGCACCCTCTCGGGCGGCGAGGAGGTCTCGGTCTCCGGCACGCTGGCCGGCCCCAAGCACCTGCAGAAGATCGTCGCCATCGGTGAGCACGACGTGGACCTGGCGCTCGCCGACCACATGATCGTCCTGCGCTACCAGGACCGTCCCGGTGTCGTCGGCACCGTCGGCCGCATCCTCGGCGAGGCCGGTCTGAACATCGCGGGCATGCAGGTTTCGCGCGCGGACGTGGGCGGCGAGGCGGTCGTCGTCCTCACCGTCGACGACACCGTCCCGCAGTCGGTGCTGAACGAGATCTCCGAGGAGATCGGGGCCGCCATGGCCCGCTCGGTGAACCTCGTCGCCTGAGCCGTTTCCCGCACCGCGTGCCTCGGCACGCAGTGATCCTCACACCCGGGGCCCGTACGTCTTCCGAGACGTGCGGGCCCCGGGTGTTTCGCCGTTCCCGCGGTTCGCGAGGCGTCCCGGGTGCCCCGCCCGCTCTTTCCGGCCGACTGAATAGTCCGGTATGGGCCTGGAGTTGGGCCCTGGGGCCCACGACTCCGACGGCCGAACGCCCTTAGCGTGTGCGGCAGTCGTGTCGCGTACGGGCACCGGGGGTTGGGGTCAGCATGTCGGCAGTCGGTGGGATACCCGTAGGCGGGGCCGCAGGGGCTCCGGCGCCCGGCGGCAGACAGCCGTTGCCGCGCGCGCTGGCCCTGGCGCAGATTCTCCTCATGGTGCTGGCCGCCGCGACCGCGGTGGGCGCGGTCGGTCTGTTCGGCTCCGCCTTCGCGGTGGACGCGGTGGGCGGACGCCTCCTCGGTGTCGCCGCCTGGGCGGCCCTGCCCGGAGCGCTCGCCTGGTGGCTCTCGCGCCGGTTGCACGAGGGTGGCAGCGGCGTCAGGTGGGCGCTGATCGCCCTCCAGCTCTGGCTGGTGGCCGGTGGCGTCTCCAACCTCGCCGACGGGTCGCCGCACGGCCTGACCCAACTCGCCGTACCCGCAGTGGTTCTCGTCCTCCTCTTCCGGCGTCGGAGCCGGGAGTGGTTCCTGCTGCCGCCCGGACGCCGGGTGGCGAAGCCGGAGTTCTCGCTCCCGCACATGATCACTTGGCGTCGCGACCGGGGTCAGACCGCGCTGGAGTACCTGGGCCTGGTCCTCATCGTCGTCGCGCTCGTCGGTGCGCTCACCGCCACCGGTCTGGGCGGCCGGATCACCGGGGGCCTCCAGTCCGCGATCTGCTCGCTCACCGGCTCCTCCTGCCCTGCCGCCTCCGACAGCGGTTCGGTGGAAGCGGGCAGCGGTACGGGCGGCGGTACGGGCAGCAGTACGGGCGGCGAGTCGGGTTCGGGCTCCACCGGCGGGGGTTCCTCGACGACCACCGGCGGCACCGGATCGGACGGCGGCGCGACGACCGGGGGTACGACCACCGGGGGCTCCTCGGCCGGGGGCTCTTCCACGGAGGGCTCGGCGGCGGGCGGGTCGGCTTCGGGGTCCACCGGGTCCACGGGGTCCACGGGGTCCACGGGGTCCACTTCTGGTTCCACCGAGGGTACTTCCGCCGGTCCGGACACGTACCCCGAGACGAGCGAGGAGCCGGAAGCCGCCTACGACACACAGGCGTCCGCCACCGACTCCTCCGACTCCTCCGACTCCTCCGACGACAAGGACGACGGGGACGGCGCCGGAGACGGGGGGAAGAAAGAAGAGGAGCAGGACTGCGGCGGCTGGGGATTCTTCGGCTGTGCCTGGGACCAGACCACCCAGGTGGTGAAGGGCGTCGCGGTCGACGGTGTCTGGGGCGACCTCACCGGCATCGTCAGCCTCGTCAAGCCGGAGACCTGGTCCGGCATCGCCGACTACGGCAAGCAGCTCGGCAACGACTGGATGCGGGACTCCGCGGACGCTTCGGGCAAATGGAGCGACGGCGACTACCTGGGCGCGGTCTTCGACTGGGGCAAGGCATCGGTCAACACCGTCGTCAGCGTCGGCGACACCGTGTTCGTCGGCGACGAGGTGCGAGACCGGTGGAACAACGGCGAGAAGACCCGCGCCGTCACCGACGTGCTGTGGAACGTCGGCTCGCTCTTCATCCCGGGCTACGACGTCGGCAAGGTCGCCGGAAAGGTCGGCGAACTCGGCAAGATCGGCAAGGCGGCCGAAGAGGTGGCCGAGGCGGCCGGGGACGCCGGCGCGGCGGCCCGAAGGGCGGCCAAGGCCGCCGAGGCGGGTGACCTCGAAGGGCTGAGCAAGGCGGCGAGAGAGGCCGACGAGGCCGCGGACAAGGCGGAGGACGCGGCCCGCAAGACCGGCTGCGTCATCGCTTCCGGCCCGCTCGTCCGTAGGGGCCCGAGCGGCGACCGCCCGGCTGGAGGAGGGGTCGCCGGGTCGGGCACGGGCGTTCTCGCCTCGGGTCCGGCGGGCCGGATCGTCCTCGCGGAGGGCGGCTGCGACACGGCCGCCAAGGAGGCCGCGGAGAAGGCCCGCGCCGACGCCCGCGCCGCCGCGCTGGAGAAGAAGCGGCTGGAGGAGCCCGAGCGGGCCCGCAAGGCCGCCGAGGACCTGAAGCAGTACCCCGAGCCCCGCCACGGGGACACCTCGGACCCCCGCAACTACGAACCCGCCCCCTGGGCCAAGGACTTGAACGATCCCGAGCTCGGCTCCGCCGACCTCGGCGACGGCTACTGGGCGAGCCGCGACCGCAACCCCCAGCCCAACTGGACCAATGAGTCCTGGCTCCGCTACCAGGAGCAGGTCACGGGCACGGTCCGGGGCCGGGAGTACGTCGTGCCCAGCCCCAAGGAGGGCAAGCCGGCGGTCGAGTACGACGGCTGGGACTCCAGCAGGCAGACGTTCCTGGAGGCGAAGAACGGCTACACCAGCTACCTCGCCCAGCCGGGCAAGACGGCGCTCACCGCCTCCGGCAAGGAGAAGTTCCTCGCGGAGGCGCGCGCCCAGGTGGAGGCGTCCGGAGGGCGCGCCGTGGAATGGCACTTCTCCGATCCGGACGTGGCGAAGGCCGCCCGCGCCGCCTTCCGCGAGGAGGGACTGCCGATCAAGGTCGTGCACACCGCGCAGAAGCCGATCGACAGCGCGCGGAAGCCGGGCGCGTTCGACTGAAGGCCGTCCGGCCCCGGAGCAGCGGGACGACAGCCGGTCGATCCCGTCGGCGCCGTTGGTACGGTCGCCGGGTGAAGTACTGGGACGGGGACGGTGTCCGCGCGCGGATCCGGGAGATGGCCGCGGCGGACCCCGGATTCGCGCGGTTCGGGGCACGGACCCATCGGTACGCGCTGGCGCCCCGGCTGACGGAGACGGAGATCCGGGCGTTCGAGGAGTTCCACGGGATCGCCCTGCCGGTCGAGTACCGCTCCTTCGTCGCGGAGGTCGGCGACGGCCCGGCCGGGCCGGCTCATGGGCTGATGCCCTTGGTCTCCCTCGGCGCCGAGGCGGCCGAGGAGGACGAGGCGGCCGAGGCGGACGAGGCGGCCGAGGAGGACGACCGGGCCGTGGACGACGAGTGGGCGGAAGACCGGCGGCCGGGCCGGCTCTCCGAGCCGTTCCCGCTCACCGGACCGCTGCCCGGCCGGATCGGGGCACCGGGGCTCGAAGAACTGACACCTGGCACGCTCATGCTGGCCGAAGAGGGCTGCGCGATGTTCCTCCGGCTGGTCCTCAACGGCCCGTACGCGGGGGAGGTCTGGTGCGTCGATCCGGACTGGGGCGGCTTCACACCGGTGAGTCCCGGCTTCCGCGCTTGGTACGGCGGCTGGCTGGCGAGCCGTTGACGCGGCCCGGCGCTTACTGGACAGGCCCGCGGTCCCCCGCCCCGCAGAACCCCGTCGGCCGGAGCACGGCCGGGGTGCTAGCCTTCCGGAGGCCGTGCGAGAGAACAAGGAGGTGGTACCCGTGAACCCATTCACTGTGGTGCTCTCCTCCGGGGTCACGGTCGGGCGATAGGTCGTCCGGGAGCGCCGTTACGAGCTCTCCCGAAAGGCACGACCATGCGTTTCACTTCCGAACAACGCCTCGACGACAACATTCTCGAGCGCGGGTTCACCCTCGGCGACATCCCCGGCATCCTGTGGACGCCCGCATCGGAATCCGCCTCCGCACCGGTGCCGCTGATCCTGCTCGGCCACCCCCCGCTCGGACTGGGCAAGATGTACCCACGGCTGGTGGGGCGGGCCCGGCAGGCCGTGGCCGACGGCTTCGCCGCAGCCACCATCGAACTCCCGGGAAGCGGCGACCGCCCCCGTCTGGCCGCCGTCGACCAAGCTCGTGCGGACATGCGCCGGGCCTTCCAGGCCGGTGAACCCGTCGGTGACGAGACCGTCGACGCCCTCGTCCTCCCGCTGGTCGAGCAGGCGGTCCCCGAACTGCGGGCCGCCATCGACGCCCTCCTCGCACTGCCCGGTATCGAAGGCCCGGTCGGGTACTCGGGGGGAGTGATCTCCATCGGAGTCCGGCTGGCACTGGTCGAGCCACGCGTCACGGCCGCCGTTCTGTTCGCCGGGAGCTTCGTGCCGCGCGTCATCCAGGAGGAGGCCCGCCGGGTCACCATTCCGCTCCACGTCCTGTTGCAGTGGGACGACGAGAACAACGACCGGCAGGCGGCCCTGGACCTTTTCGACGCCTTCGGCTCCGAGGAGAAGACACTGCTCGCCAGCATGGGCGGCCACACAGGCGTCCCGCAATCGGCGGGTGAGGACGCGGCCCGCTTCCTCACCCGGCATCTGAGCTGAGGGACACCCCGCAGGTGGTGTCCACCGGACGCCCGGCTCGCGACCGCCCCGCCCAACGGGAAGAGGATGTGCTGCGACCCGGACGGAACGGGCATGGCACCCGCGGTGGAG
>NZ_JBSFVR010000059.1:0-28000 GCF_053592415.1 Streptomyces sp. NPDC002690
TCTCCAGCAGCTCGCGCGAGCGGTGCCGCCCGAACTGCTGCACCAGATTGACCGCCATGTTGTACGACGGACGGAAGCTGGAGCGCAGCGGGTACCGATCCAGCCCGCGCCGACCACGACGACGTCGTGCTTCGCGGCGAGGACGGGCCGCAGCCGCGCCGCGTCGTCCAGGGTGCGCAGCAGGTGGACGCCGGGAACCCCTTCGGAGCCGGGCAGCGTCAGGGGTTCGGCTCCGGTGGCGAGTACCAGCACGTCGTACGGGACCGGGCCGGCCTCGGTGTCCACCTCCCGGTCGGCGGGGCGCAGGCCCTCGACGGAGAGCCCGAGGCGCAGGCGGACGCCGAGGGCCTCGAAGTCGACGCCGAAGGCGGAGTGCTCGGCGGTGCCGAGCAGTACGGCCTTGGAGAGCGGCGGCCGGTCGTAGGGCTGGTGGGGCTCCGCGCCGATCAGGGTGACGGGCCCGGTGTACCCCTCGTCCCGCAGCGCCACGGCGGTCTGCACCCCCGCCATGCCCGCTCCGACGATGACGACGCCGTGCTCCGGCGCCCGCTGGTCGCTCTGTTCGCTCACGTACCCACCCTAAGCACCTGACGCTTCATCAGTTCACGGGGTCGACCGGCCTCCGCGACGGCTCCTTCGTACCGCGCGGACGGCGGGGTCTAGGGTGGCTGCGCGAAGACACTCGCGGGAGCCCGGACGAACCGGGCTGAGAGGGAGGCTGGCGGCCTCCGACCGTACGAACCTGATCCGGGTCATGCCGGCGAAGGGAGGGGCTGGACACCCATGCGTGCATCACAGGAACCGTCCTCCGCCGCGGGCGGGGACACGGCGGCCGGGGACACGGCAGCCGGGGACACGACCGGCTCGGGCCGCCGGGGGCCCGCGTACGACGTGCTCGTCGTCGGGGGCGGCATCATCGGCCTGGTGACCGCCTGGCGGGCCACCCGGGCGGGGCTGCGGACCGCGGTCGCCGATCCGGAGCCGGGCGGCGGCGCCGCGCGGGTGGCGGCCGGGATGCTGGCCGCCGTCACCGAACTCCACTACGGCGAGCAGATGCTGCTCGGCCTCAACCTCGCCTCCGCCGCCCGCTACCCCGAGTTCGTGGCGGAGCTGGAGGCGGCGAGCGGCCGGGAGACCGGCTTCCGCGCCTGCGGCACCCTGGCGGTGGCGCTGGACTCCGACGACCGGGCTCACCTGCGCGAACTGCACGCCCTCCAGGAGCGGTCCGGGCTCGACTCGCAGTGGCTGTCGGGGCGCGAGTGCCGGCGGCTGGAGCCGATGCTGGCGCCGGGCGTGCGGGGCGGGCTGCGGGTGGACGGCGACCACCAGGTCGACCCGCGCCGGCTGGCGACCGCCCTGCTGACGGCCTGCGAGCGGGCCGGGGTGGTCTTCCACCGCAGCCCCTGCGAGCGGCTGGAGGTGGCGCGCGGCCGGGCGTCCGGGGCGCTGCTCGCGGACGGCACGGCCGTCTCCTCGGGGCAGGTCGTGCTGGCCGCCGGGAGCCTCAGCGGCCGGCTCCCCGGGCTGCCGGAGGGCGTCGCCCCGCCGGTGCGTCCGGTGAAGGGCCAGGTGCTGCGGCTGACCGTGCCGCGTGCGTACGCCCCCTTCCTCAGCCGGACCGTGCGCGCGGTGGTGCGGGGCCAGGACCTGTACCTCGTACCGCGCGAGAACGGCGAGCTGGTCGTCGGCGCGACGAGCGAGGAGATGGGCTGGGACACCACGGTGACGGCGGGCGGGGTGTACGAGCTGCTGCGCGACGCCCACGAACTGGTACCGGGCATCACCGAGCTGCCGCTCACCGAGACCCTGGCCGGGCTGCGTCCCGCCACCCCGGACAACGCGCCGGTGCTCGGCCCGACCGCGCTGCCGGGCCTGCTGGTCGCCACCGGCCACCACCGCAACGGGGTGCTGCTGACCCCCGTCACCGGCGACGTCATGGCGCACGTGCTGACCACCGGCGAGCTGCCGGAGGTGGCCCGCCCCTTCGCACCGGACCGCTTCACCACCCCCACCACCGTCCCCGCGCGCGAGGAGCAGTACGCATGACCGACCACCTGGCCGACCCGGCCGCCATGCCCGCCGGGGTGTCCGTCCGGGTCAACGGCGACCCGCGCGAGGTCCCCGCCGGCACCACCCTGGGCGCCCTCGTGGCGTCCCTCACCCGGGCGCCCTCGGGGGTCGCCGCAGCCCTCAACGAGAGCGTGGTGCCGCGCTCGGCCTGGGATGCCACCCCGCTGGCCGGGGGCGACCGCGTCGAGGTCCTCACCGCGGTACAGGGAGGCTGACCATGTCCGACGACCTCTTCCACCTGGGCGGAACCGAGTTCTCGTCCCGGCTGATCATGGGCACCGGCGGCGCCCCCAGTCTGGAGGTGCTGGAGCGGGCGCTCGTCGCCTCCGGCACCGAGCTGACCACCGTCGCGATGCGGAGGCTGGACCCGACCGTGCAGGGGTCCGTCCTCTCCGTGCTGGAGCGCCTCTCCATCCGGGTGCTGCCCAACACGGCGGGCTGCTTCACCGCGGGCGAGGCGGTGCTGACCGCACGGCTGGCCCGGGAGGCCCTCGGTACCGACTGGGTGAAGCTGGAGGTGGTGGCCGACGAGCGGACCCTGCTGCCGGACCCCGTCGAGTTGCTGGACGCGGCGGAGATCCTGGTCGACGACGGGTTCACCGTGCTGCCCTACACCAACGACGACCCGGTCCTCGCACGGAAGCTGGAGGACGTGGGCTGCGCGGCGGTCATGCCGCTCGGTTCCCCCATCGGCTCCGGGCTCGGCATCCGCAACCCGCACAACTTCGAGCTGATCGTGGAGCGGGCCGGGGTTCCGGTGATCCTGGACGCCGGGGCGGGCACCGCCTCGGACGCGGCGCTGGCGATGGAGCTGGGGTGCGCGGCCGTGATGCTCGCCTCGGCGGTGACCCGGGCGCAGGAGCCGGAGCTGATGGCGTCGGCGATGCGGCACGCGGTGGACGGCGGCCGTCTCGCCCGCCGGGCGGGCCGCATCCCGCGCCGGCACTTCGCCGAGGCGTCCTCCCCGGTGGAGGGCCGCGCGGTCCTGGACCCGGAGCGGCCTGCTTTCTGACCGGAGCGGGCGGCGTTCCGACCGGAGCGCCCGGCGTTCCGAACGGTCCGGCGTGTCACGGCTCGGCTGCGATACGGCCCCGGGGCCGCTCCGGGGCGCCCGGGGTGTCCGCGGCGGCTCGTAGACTCGTCGGGTGGACACGACCCTCCAGGACCCGCTGCTCGGACGGCTGCTCGACGGCCGCTACCGCGTCGAGGCGCGCATCGCGGTGGGCGGGATGGCCACGGTCTACCGGGCCGTGGACATCCGGCTCGACCGGGTGCTCGCCCTCAAGGTGATGCACCCCGCACTCGCGGCCGACGCCTCCTTCGTCGAACGCTTCATCCGTGAGGCGAAGTCGGTGGCCCGCCTCGCGCACCCCAACGTGGTGTCCGTCTTCGACCAGGGCGCCGAGGGCGCCTACGTCTACCTCGCCATGGAGTACGTCGCGGGCTGCACGCTCCGTGAGGTGCTGCGGGACCGCGGGGCCCTCCAGCCGCGCGCCGCGCTCGACATCCTGGAGCCGGTGCTGGCCGCGCTGGGCGCCGCGCACCGGGCCGGGTTCGTGCACCGCGACATGAAGCCGGAGAACGTCCTGATAGGGGACGACGGCTGGGTGAAGGTCGCCGACTTCGGGCTGGTCCGCGCGGTCGGCACCGCCACCGACACCACCGGCTCCCTGCTGGGCACGGTGTCCTACCTCGCTCCGGAGCAGATCGAGCACGGCACGGCGGACACCCGCTCGGACGTGTACGCCTGCGGTGTGGTGCTGTACGAGATGCTGACCGGCACCAAGCCGTACACCGGCGAGAACGCCGCCCAGATCATCTACCAGCACCTCAACCAGGACGTCCCCCCGCCGTCCGCCGCCGTGCCCGGGCTCTCCCCGGCGCTGGACGCGCTGGTCGCGGGGGCCACCGCGCGCGACGCCCGGGCCCGCGCGCAGGACGCGGTGGTGCTGCTCTCCGAGACCCTCGAAGCCCGGGCCCTGCTCAGCGACGCCGAGCTGGACGCCGTACCGCCGCAGGCGCTCACCCCGGCCGGCTCCGTCGGAGCCGAGGACCGTACGAGCGTGCTGCCGCGCGCCGTCCCCGAGGACCGGGGCACCACCCACCGGACGAGCCGGCTGGAGATGCCCGCGACGGCCAACGCCTCGGTCGCGCCCGCACGGCCCCGGCGGTCCGGACGGGCGGAACGGTCCGGGGGCGGCCCTCGCCGCGGGGTCTGGGCCTCGGTCGCCGCCCTGGTGGTGGTGCTGCTGGTCGGCAGCGGTGTCTGGTACATCAACTCGGGCCAGTTCACCCAGGTCCCCTCGCTCCTCGGCCAGCCCCAGGAGACCGCCGAGAAGCGGCTCGACGAGGCCGGGCTCGACGTGAAGTCCGTCGACAAGGCCTACAGCGACACGGTCGACCGGGGTTCGGTGATCAGCAGCGACCCCGCGCCCGGCGACCGGGTCCGCGGCAACGAGTCGGTCAAGCTGGTCGTCTCGCGCGGCCCGGAGATCGTGGAGGTCCCGGACGTGGCGGGCACCTCCCTGGCCGACGCGCGCCGGACGCTGAAGGAGGCCGGTCTGGCTCCGGGCATGGTGACCCGGGAGTTCAGCGAGGACGTCGGGCGCGGCGAGGTGGTCCGTACCGACCCCGGGGCGGGCACCGGGCGCCACCCGGACTCGGCCGTGGCGCTGGTGGTGAGCAAGGGCTCCCCCGTCGACGTCCCCGACGTCTCCGGGCTCTCCGTCGAGGACGCCACCGCGGCCCTGGAGGAGGAAGGCCTCAAGGCCGAGGTGAAGCCCGGCCGGATCAACTCCCCCGAGGTGGCCGGAGACGTCGCCGAGCAGACCCCCGACCCCGGCGCCGAGGCGGCCGAGGGGGACACCGTCCAGCTCACCGTGTCCAAGGGCCCCCGGATGATCGAGGTGCCGGACGTCACCGGCAAGGACGTGGACGAGGCGCGGGAGATCCTTGAGGACGCCGGGTTCGAGGTCAAGGTCGACCGGCCGTTCCTCTCCTTCAGCGACACGGTCGCCGGCCAGTCCGTCGAGGGCGGCGGCCGGGCGGCCGAGGGATCGACCGTCACCATCAAAACCAAGGGACTGTGACCATGCGCAACCCGGTGGGCGGACACGTCCCGGTGGCCGGCGGGCTGGTGAAGACCGGCATCGCGTACGCCGAGGAGCTGGCGGCCGAAACCGTCCAGGTCTTCGTGGCGAACCCGCGCGGCTGGGCCACGCCGGCCGGGAAGCCCGACCAGGACGAGTTGTTCCGCAAGGAGTGCGCGGCCCGGGACATGCCGGTGTACGTGCACGCCCCGTACCTGATCAACTTCGGCTCGCACACCGAGGCGACCGTGGAGAAGTCCGTGGAGTCCCTGCGGCACTCACTGCGCAGGGCGCGCGAGATCGGTGCGCTGGGCGTCGTCGTCCACACCGGTTCGGCGACGGGCGGGCGGCCGCGGGAGGAGGCGCTGGCGCAGGTGCGTGACCACATGCTCCCGCTGCTGGACGAGCTGACCCGTGACGACGATCCCGATCTCCTGCTGGAGTCCACCGCGGGACAGGGTTCCTCGCTCTGCTCGCGGACCTGGGACTTCGGGCCGTACTTCGAGGCGCTGGACTCCCACCCCAAGCTGGGCGTCTGCCTGGACACCTGCCACATCTACGCGGCGGGCCACGATCTGGCGGGCCCGTCCGGGATGCGGCAGACCCTGGACCTGCTGGTGGAGACGGTGGGCGAGGGGCGGCTGAAGCTGATCCACGCCAACGACTCCAAGGACGTGGCGGGCGCTCACAAGGACCGGCACGAGAACATCGGCGCGGGCCACATCGGCGCGGAGCCGTTCCGGGAGCTCTTCACGCACCCGGCGACGGCCGGGGTGCCGCTGGTCATCGAGACGCCGGGCGGGAAAGAGGGGCACGCGACGGACGTGGCGCGGCTGAAGGAACTGCGGGGCTCCGTCACGGGGTCCTGAACCGGCCGTCGTGGGTCGTCGAACCGGCCGGGGCTAGTGCCTGGACCCGGGCGGGCCGGGGGCTCAGAGCTCCGGGCCGTCCCCGGGCTTCTCCTGGTAGGAGTAGCGCTGCTCGCTCCACGGGTCGCCGATGTTGTGGTAGCCGCGTTCCTCCCAGAAACCACGGCGGTCGGCCGTCATGTACTCGATGCCGCGGACCCACTTCGGGCCCTTCCAGGCGTACAGGTGCGGGACGACCAGGCGCAGCGGGAAGCCGTGCTCGGCGGTGAGGAGTTCGCCGTCCTTGTGGGTGGCGAAGAGGGTGCGCTCCGAGGCGAAGTCGGCGAGCCGGAGGTTCGAGGAGAAGCCGTACTCGGCCCACACCATCACATGGGTGACGTCGGCGGCGGGCGGGGCGAGTCCGAGGACGACCGAGGCGGGCACCCCGCCCCACTCGGAGCCCAGCATGCTGAACTTGGTCACGCAGTGCAGATCGGCGACGACCGAGGAGAACGGGAGCTCCGAGAACTCCTCGTGGTTCCAGCAGCGCTTCTCGCCGTCGACGGTGGCGCCGAAGACCCGGAATTCCCAGCGCTCGGGCCGGAACTTGGGTACGGGGCCGTAGTGGGTCACCGGCCACCCGCGTTGCAGCCGCTGGCCCGGCGGAAGCTCGGACTGCCCCGCTGTGCGGTACCCCTCGCTTTCCGGCTGACCCATGCCTCCATGGTGACAGACAGGCAGGGGTGGTGTTGACCAGGAACGAAGCAACTGGGGCAACTCGCACTAAGCATGCACTTACTGGACGCCCCGGGGGTGCGGTGCGAGGATCTGCGCAACTGTCCGGTACACCGGTTGGAAGGAGCCTCTGCGATGCAGGGCGACCCCGAGGTCATCGAGTTCCTGAACGAACAGCTGACGGCCGAACTGACTGCCATCAACCAGTACTTCCTGCACGCGAAGATGCAGGACAACTTCGGCTGGACGAAGCTCGCCAAGTACACCCGGGCCGAGTCGTTCGACGAGATGAAGCACGCGGAGATCCTGACCGACCGGATCCTCTTCCTCGACGGTCTCCCGAACTACCAGCGCCTCTTCCACGTGCGGGTCGGCCAGACGGTGACGGAGATGTTCCAGGCCGACCGCCAGGTGGAGGTGGAGGCGATCGACCGCCTCAAGCGCGGCATCGAGGTCATGCGGGCCAAGGGCGACATCACCTCGGCCAACATCTTCGAGTCGATCCTGGAGGACGAGGAGCACCACATCGACTACCTGGACACCCAGCTGGAGCTGGTGGAGAAGCTCGGCGAGCCCCTCTACATCGCCCAGCAGATCGAGCAGCCGGAGGGCTGACGGGGCTGATACCCAAGGACCGGGCGAAGGCGTACGGCTCCGGTCAGGCGGCTTCGGGAAACACGGTGTCCAGCGCGTCCGCGGCGTCCGGCAGGTCCACGGAGGCGGACAACGGGTCGGCGCGGCGCTCCAGCAGATCCCGGCGCGGGCACTCACCCCGGCCCAGCAGCGCCTGGATGCGACGGACACAGCCACCGCAGTCGGTGCCGGCCTTACAGGCGGAGGCGATCTGCCGGGGAGTGCAGGCCCCGGCCGCCGCATGCTGCTTGACCTGCTGCTCGGTGACGCCGAAGCAGGAGCAGACGTACATGCGGTTCACCTCCCGGGGAGCGTGCGGGGCACCTCCCGACGCGGTGAGGCAATCCTAACCTTACCCATCGGGGCGGGTGGGCAAAAGCCCCGGAATGCCCGTGGGGCACGGATCACAGTGATCCGTGCCCCACGGTCGCGTCCGCGATCTTCCGGACTTACTGGTCGCGGTACATCTCCGCGACGAGGAAGGCCAGGTCGAGCGACTGGCTGCGGTTGAGCCGCGGGTCGCACGCGGTCTCGTAGCGCTGGTGCAGGTCGTCCACGAGGATCTCGTGGCCGCCGCCGACGCACTCGGTGACGTCGTCACCGGTGAGTTCGACGTGGATGCCGCCCGGGTGGGTGCCCAGGCCCTTGTGCACCTCGAAGAAGCCCTTGACCTCGTCCAGGACGTCGTCGAAGCGGCGCGTCTTGTGGCCGGAGGCGGCCTCGAAGGTGTTGCCGTGCATCGGGTCGGTGACCCAGGCGACGACCGCGCCGGAGGCGGTGACCTTCTCGACCAGCTCCGGCAGCTTGTCGCGGACCTTGTCGGCGCCCATGCGGACGACGAAGGTCAGCCGGCCGGGCTCGCGCTCGGGGTCCAGGCGGTCGATGTAGCCGAGCGCCTCGTCGACGGAGGTCGTCGGGCCGAGCTTGATGCCGATCGGGTTGCGGATCTTCGAGGCGAACTCGATGTGGGCGCCGTCCATCTGGCGGGTGCGCTCACCGACCCAGACCATGTGGCCGGAGGTGTTGTAGAGCTCGCCGGTGCGCGAGTCGGTGCGGGTCAGCGCCGTCTCGTAGTCCAGCAGCAGGGCCTCGTGCGAGGAGTAGAACTCGACCGCCTTGAACTCGGCCGGGTCGGTGCCGCAGGCCTTCATGAAGTTCATGGCGTTGTCGATCTCGCGGGCCAGCGCCTCGTAGCGCTGTCCGGAGGGCGACGACCGCACGAAGTCCTGGTTCCAGGCGTGCACCTGGCGCAGGTCGGCGTAGCCGCCGGTGGTGAAGGCCCGCACGAGGTTCAGCGTCGAAGCGGACGCGTGGTACATCTGCTTCAGGCGCTCGGGGTCCGGGATGCGCGCGGCCTCGGTGAACTCGAAGCCGTTGACGGAGTCACCGCGGTAGGTCGGCAGCGTGACGCCGTCGCGGGTCTCGGTCGGCTTGGAGCGCGGCTTGGAGTACTGCCCGGCGATCCGGCCCACCTTGACGACCGGGACGGCCGCCGCGTAGGTCAGGACGGCGCTCATCTGGAGCAGCGTCTTCAGCTTGGCCCGGATGTGGTCGGCGGACACGGCGTCGAAGGCCTCGGCGCAGTCGCCGCCCTGCAGCAGGAACGCCTCGCCCTTGGCGACGGCTCCCATGCGGGCGCGCAGCTGGTCGCACTCGCCGGCGAAGACGAGCGGCGGATACGACGCGAGGTCCGCGAGTACATCGCGCAGCGCCTCGGAGTCGGGGTACTCGGGCTGCTGCGCCGCGGGAAGGTCTCGCCAGGTGTTGCCACCGGCGACGGAGGTATTGGCGTTCACGGTCACGGCCACCAGCCTACGTGGTCACGGGACGCGCCCATTCGGTCGCTCAATAGTTGAGACGCTCGCTCGCATGGCACGCCGGGCCGAGGTGGTCTCCCGCACGGCACGCGGTGGTCGCGGGGGTTGCCCGCACGGCGCACGGTTGGTTCGCGGGGGTTGCCCGCACGGCCCCGGGTGCCGCTAGGATCGCCCCATGTTCACGCACACGACCCAGAACTGGTGGTGGCCCGCTCGACGGCGGCCCGCTGACAGTTCGCGCTGAACATTTCGCGAAGGCCGCCCCGAGGGGCGGCCTTTTTCCGTTTTCGCGGAGCCGTTCCTCTCCCCCGGGAAACCCCTTGGAAGGAACCTCATGCCGCACCGCGCCGCCCGTCTCGTCCACCGCCTCCTCCAGGACGACGCTCCGCCCTTCGCCCTGCTGCGCCGCCGCACGCCCGGTCACGACCACGACACCGTGGAGGTGCTGACCGGCGAGGTCCGTCAGGTGGCGCGCCTCGCCGACCTGCCGGTGGGCGAGCTTCCCTCACTGGCCCTGGTGCCCTACCGGCAGATCGCCGAGCGCGGCTTCGACGTGAGGGACGACGGGACGCCGCTGGCGGTGCTGGTCGCCGACGAGGCGTACGCGCTGCCGCTGGCCGAGGTGCTCGCGTCGCTGCCCTCGCACGAGGTGCGGGTGGCGGGCGGCGCGTTCGACGTGCCGGACGAGGAGTACGCGGGGATCGTCCGCCGGGTGATCGAGGACGAGATCGGGCAGGGCGCGGGCGCGAACTTCGTGATCCGGCGCACCTTCCGGGGCGAGATCCCCGGCTACGGGCGGGCGGACGCGCTGGCGCTCTTCCGCAGACTGCTGGAGGGCGAGCGCGGGGCCTACTGGACGTTCGTGGTGCACACCGGTGGCCCCGAGGGGCGGACCCTGGTCGGCGCGAGCCCCGAGGTCCACGTCCGGATGTCCGGCGGCACCGTGGTGATGAACCCCATCAGTGGGACGTACCGCTACCCGGCCGGGGGTCCGACCGTCGAGAGCCTGCTGGACTTCCTCGGCGACCGCAAGGAGACCGAGGAGCTCTCCATGGTGGTCGACGAGGAACTGAAGATGATGTGCACGGTCGGCGACATGGGCGGGGTGGTGGTCGGCCCCCGGCTGAAGGAGATGGCCCATCTCGCGCACACCGAGTACGAGCTGCGCGGCAGGTCGACGCTGGACGTGCGGGCGGTGCTGAAAGAGACCATGTTCGCGGCGACCGTCACCGGCTCCCCGGTGCAGAACGCGTGCCGGGTGATCCAGCGGTACGAGCCCACCGGTCGCGGCTACTACAGCGGCGCGCTGGCGCTGCTGCGCCAGGACGCGGACGGCGCCCAGACCCTCGACTCTCCGATCCTGATCCGTACCGCCGACATCGCGGCGGACGGCGCTCTAGCGGTGGGCGTGGGCGCCACGCTCGTACGCCACTCGGACCCCGACGGCGAGGTCGCCGAGACCCATGCCAAGGCGGCCGGGGTTCTGGCGGCCCTCGGGGCGCGGCCGGGCCGGCGCAGCGAGGAGCGGACGGGGGAGCGGCTGGCCGGCGACCCCCGGGTGCGGGCGGCGCTGGACGATCGGCGGGGCGGACTGGCGCCGTTCTGGCTGCGGATGCAGGAGCGGACCCCCGTGCTGTCGGGCCACGCGCTGGTGGTGGACGGCGAGGACACCTTCACCTCGATGCTGGCGCATCTGCTGCGCGCCTCGGGGCTCGACGTGTCGGTCCTGCGGTTCGACGCGCCCGGGCTGCGGGAGACCGTCCGGGCGCACCGGGGTCCGGTGGTGCTGGGCCCCGGGCCCGGCAACCCGGGCGACCCGTCCGACCCGAAGATGCGGCTGCTGCGCTCGGTCGCGGCGGAGTTGGTGCGTGACCACCGGGACGGGCTGCTGGGCGTGTGCCTGGGCCACGAGCTGATCGCGGCGGAGCTGGGCCTGGAGGTGGTGCGCAAGGCGGAGCCCCATCAGGGGGCGCAGACGCGGATCGAGCTGTTCGGCCGGCCGGAGACCGTGGGGTTCTACAACAGCTTCGCGGCGCGGTGCGACGACGCGGCCGCGACCGAGCTGGGCGCGCACGGCATCGAGGTGAGCCGGGACGAGGCCACCGGCGAGCTCCACGCGCTGCGCGGCGACGGGTTCGCCTCGGTGCAGTTCCACCCGGAGTCGGTGCTGACGCTGCGGGGCTCGGCGATCGTCGCCGAGCTGCTGGCGGGGCTGCCGGTACGCGGCTGAACGCCCGGGAGCCGGCACCCCCGCCCGGGGTACCGGCTCCCCCGTACCGTGCTCACCCTTCCGGGGCCGCCGGTACCAGGACGTTGTCGCTGCGGCGTCCGGAGAGGTAGTCGTCCACGTTGGCGGCGGTGGCGTCGATGATCTGCCCGACCGCGTCCTCGGTGTAGTAGGCCTGGTGGGAGGTGACCAGGACGTTCGGGAAGGTCAGCAGCCGGGCGAGGGTGTCGTCGTCGATGCCCTCCAGCGACTTGTCCAGGAAGAAGAGCCCGGCCTCCTCCTCGTACACGTCGAGGCCGACGCCGAGGAAGTGGCCCGAGCGGAGTTCGGTGACGAGGGCGCGGGTGTCGACCAGTCCGCCCCGGCTGGAGTTGACGAGGATCGCGTCGTGCTTCATCAGCGCCATGGCCCGCTGGTCGATGAGGTGGTGGGTGGCGGGCAGCAGGGGGACGTGCAGGCTGATGAGGTCGGCCTCGGCGAAGAGCTGGTCCTTCTCGACGTACCGCATGCCCAGCTCCACGCAGGCGGGGTTCTCGGCGACGTCCCAGCCGAGCAGGTTCATGCCGAAACCGTGGGCGATCCGGGTGAACGCCTCGCCGATCTTGCCGGTGCCGATCACGCCCGCCGTCCGGCCGTGCATGTCCCGGCCGAGGAGTCCGGCGAGCCGGAAGTCGAAGTCGCGGGTCCGGGTCGCCGCGCGGATGACCTTGCGGTTCACGGCCATCGCCAGGGTCCAGGCGAACTCGGCGACGGAGTGGGGCGAGTAGTACGAGACCCGGGCGACGCGCAGTCCGAGGCGCGCGGCGACGTCCAGGTCGATGTTGTTGAAGCCGGTGGAGCGCTGGGCGATCATCCGAGTGCCGCCCGCCGCCAGGGTTTCGAGGACCTGCGCGCCGAGGTCCGCGTTGACGCTGGTGGAGATGACCTCGTACCCCGCGGCGATGGCCGCCGTGTCCGGGGTGAGGAACACCTCCAGGCAGCGGACCTCGTGCTTCCCGGCGAACGCCTTCTCGATCAGGGGCTTCTCGTCGGCCTGCACACCGAATGCCAGGATTTCCACGACGTCTCCCGTTGGTGCTGCGGTACGGCACATGCTCCGGTCACCGCGAATATACGGCCCGGTCCCCGGGCGCGCCGCTCGGCGCCGGCCGGGGCGCAACCCGCCCGGCCGGTGCCGCCGGACACCGCTCAGACGTCGTCCAGGCCCCGCTCGATGGCGTACCGGACCAGCTCCACACGGTTGTGCAGCTGGAGTTTGCCGAGGGTGTTCTGGACGTGGTTCTGGACCGTGCGGTGCGAGATCACCAGGCGCTCCGCGATCTGCTTGTACGACAGCCCCTTGGCGACCAGCCGGAGCACCTCGGTCTCCCGGTCGGTCAGGCGCGGCGCCTTCGGATCGTCGGGGGCCACGGGGGCCGGATCGGAGGCGAGCCTGCGGTACTCGCCGAGGACGAGCCCGGCCAGTCCGGGGGTGAAGACGGGGTCGCCGACCGCGGTGGATCGGACCGCCTCGATCAGCTCCTGGGTGCTGGCGGACTTGAGCAGATAGCCGGTGGCCCCGGACTTCACCGCCTCCAGCACGTCGGCGTGCTCCCCGCTGGCGGAGAGCACCAGCACCCGCAGTCCGGGGTGGTGCGCCACGAGCTCCTTGCAGACCTGGACACCGGGCAGCCCCGGCAGGTTCAGGTCGAGCACGAGGACGTCGGGCCGGACCGCCTGGGCCCGGCGGACGGCCTGGGGGCCGTCGCCCGCGGTCGCGACGACGTCGAAGCCGGACTCGGCGAGGTCACGGGCGACGGCGTCGCGCCACATCGGGTGGTCGTCCACCACCATGACCTTGATGACCGTGCCGTCGGCGTGCGTCTGGGGCCGGGGCCCCGGTGCGCCGGCCACGCTCGGTGTGTCCGGCGCCGCGGGTCTGTCCGGTGCTGCAGGTGTGCCCGGTGCTGCGGGTGTGCCCGGTGCTGTCGGTGTACTCATCGGATCGATCCTGCCTTCCCCCGTGGGACCTTCGGAACCTTCAACTCGACCTCGGTGCCCTGGCCCGGTACCGAGATCACTTCTGCCGTGCCGCCCAGATCGCGCAGCCGCCCGCGTATGGAGAGGGCCACCCCGAGCCTGCCCTCGCCCTCGGCCTGGGCCAGGCGTCCTTCCGGGATGCCCGGTCCGTCGTCCCGGACCGTGACGACCACCTCGTCGGGCTCGTCCTCGACCAGAATCCACGCCTGCGCGTCCTGCCCGGCGTGCGCGCGTACGTTGTCCAGGGCGGCGCCGGTGGCGGCGGCCAGCTCCCCGGCGGCGGCGGGCGGCATCAGGACCGGGGCGCCGGGCTCGGCGAAGCTGACCCGGGAGCCCGCGTGCGGGGCGAGCAGGGTCCGCAGATCGATGTCGGAGGCGTCGTCGGACGGTTCCTCCGGGGCGACCGTGCGGACGACGGCGCCGTGCGAGGCGTCCTCGGAGACCCGGGTGGTGGGCAGCAACCCGCTGGAGACGAGGGTGCGCAGGGCGATCTCCTGCTCGCCGGCCATCCGGCCCAGTTCGGCCGCCTCGCCGCCGAGGGCGTTGCCCCGGCGCTGGACCATGGCGAGGACCTGGAGGACGCTGTCGTGGATGTCGCGGGCCAGCCGCTCCCGCTCGCGGGTCGCGGCCTCGATCTCCAGGGCCCGGGCGAGGGTGCGCTCACTGGCCCGGGCGACCTCGACGACGTAGCCGATCGCTATGGAGGCGACCCAGACCAGCAGGACGTTGTGGAAGGTGTCCCGGCTGGGCTCGCCGCGCTCGACGATGTTCGCGACCGCGACGAGCGTGGACGCGAAGGCCGCCCACCGCCAGCCGCCCTTCAGCGCGAAGGCCAGCACCGCTCCGGCGGTCCAGATCGACGGCAGGGTCGAGCCGTCGAGGTGCTGGGCGTCGAGATCGGCGACCGGGGTGAGCAGGATGCCGGTGAGCGCCACCACCAGGTCCGCGCCGAGGAACGGCCGGGTGCAGCTCGCCGCGTTGGCGACCCGCGGCAGGGTGAGCAGCGTCCACACCGCCATCACGGCGAGGAACCCGAAGGCGACCGCGGGCCGTTCGAACTCCGCGCGGCCTATCACGGCCAGCGTCAGGGCGTAGACCGTCGTCAGTACCCGGTACCCGGTGAGCGCGCGCCACAGCGGCTGCTCCACCGACATCCGTACGACCCGCTCGCGTCCGGCCATCTCCCCCACCCCCGTGGTCCGTGCCCCGTCGGCCGGACCTTCCTTCTCCGCCCTTGCCGCGGGCACCTGTTGCCCGCGGGCGAGCGGCCCGCGCGCCGCGCCGCGGGCGACGCCCGCTACGGTGCGGGCGGTCGCTCCGTCGAGCGCTGCTTCTCGTCCCGCGCCGCCTGCTTCTGCTCCAGAGCGGCCTGTTTCTGTTCCTGGGCCGCCTGCTTCTGTTCCTGGGCGGCCGCTTTGGTCTCGTCCGCGATCCGGCGCTTGGCGGCCGTCGCGTAGACGTCCACGTACTCCTGACCGGAGAGCCTCATGATCTCGTACATGACCTCGTCCGTCAGCGAACGCAGGATGAACCGGTCGCCCTGCATGCCCTGATAGCGGGAGAAGTCGAGCGGCTCACCGATCCGGATGCCGGGGCGCAGCAGTTTGGGGATCACCTGGCCGGGCGGCTGGATCTTCTCCGTGTCGATCATCGCGATTGGGATGACGGGGGCGCCGGTGGCCAGCGCGACCCTGGCGAGTCCGCCGGGCTTTCCGCGGTAGAGGCGGCCGTCCGGCGAGCGGGTGCCCTCGGGATAGATGCCGAAGAGCCCGCCGCCCTCGACCACCTTGATGCCCGCCCGGATCGCGGCCTCGCCCGCGCCCCTGGCCCCGGAGCGGTCGACGGGCAGCTGGCCGACGCCCTTGAAGAAGGCGGCGGTCAACTTGCCCTTGACTCCGGGCGCGGTGAAGTACTCGGCCTTGGCGATGAAGGTGACCTTGCGGTCGAGCACGGCCGGCAGGAAGAAGGAGTCGGAGAAGGACAGATGGTTGCTCGCGAGAATCGCCGGACCGGTCAGGGGGATGTTCTCCAGTCCCTCGACCCACGGCCTGAAGGCGAGCTTCAGTGATCCCCCGAGAGAGAAGTGCATCGCGCCGTAGATCAACTCGGGTGCCTCCTGTGTCCTGTGTCACCGACCCTACCCTCGCGCGGGGCGCCGTTACCGCACGGTGCGGGGCGCTGCCCCGCCCCGGTGGCGCGACGGCCCTGGTCGGTGTCGGCCCGGTCGCGTACGGTGAACTCATTCTTCTCGCGGGTGCCCCGTACGCCCCTTCGCAAGCCCCCCACGCACTCCCCCGCCCGAGCCCAGCCTCACGAACAGGAGTCACCGGTGCCGGTTCTCCCTGGAGCCGAGCCGTTCCGCCACGAGGGCGGAGAGGTCGGCGTCCTTCTCTGTCATGGCTTCACCGGATCGCCCCAGTCGCTGCGCCCGTGGGCCGACTACCTGGCCGCGCGCGGGTACACCGTGTCCCTGCCGCTGCTGCCGGGCCACGGGACCCGCTGGGAGGACATGGCCGTCACCGGCTGGCAGGACTGGTACGCCGAGGTGGACCGGGAGTTGCGCGTACTGCGCGAGAGGTGCGCGCGGGTCTTCGTCTTCGGCCTCTCCATGGGCGGGGCGCTGGCGTTGCGGCTCGCCGCGCGGCACGGCGACGCGGTCGCCGGTCTGGTGCTGGTCAACCCGGCGAACAAGGTGCACGGCCTGTCCGCGTACGCGCTGCCGGTCGCCCGCCACCTCGTCCGTACGACGAAGGGCCTGGCCGGGGACATCGCGCTGGAGGGCGGGCACGAGGTGGGCTACGACCGGGTCCCGCTGCACTCGGCCCACTCGCTGCGCCGGTTCCTCGAAATCGTCGACACCGAACTCCCGCAGGTGACGCAGCCGTTGCTGCTTCTGCACAGCTCGCAGGACCACGTGGTGCCGCCCGCCGACTCGGCCCGCGTCCTCGGCCGGGTGTCCTCGCGGGACGTCGAGGAGGTGCTGCTGGAACAGAGTTACCACGTCGCGACGTTGGACCATGACGCGGAGCGGATCTTCGACGAGAGCCACCGGTTCCTCGCCCGTCTCGCATCCGGCGTCGCGGAGAAGGGGAGTACGTCCGGTGGCTGAGCAGGACGCGGATCGCACGGGCAGTGACGAGGAGCGCGAACCGCCGCAGGCGGAAGGGCAGACCGCCGCTCCCCTGATTCCCGGCAGCACGGACGAGGAGACCCCGCCGTCCGGTGCGCTCCCCGACGAGGTGCGCCCGCTGGACGAGGACGCCGCGTGGGCGGCGATCGTCGCGGGGTACGGCGAGGAGCCGCCGGACCCGCCGGGCGCCAAGCCCTTCAAGCCGGTGGAGGACCTCGCCCTGCCGGACGAGGACCTGATCAACGTTCTGGACGACGAGGACCGGCCCGAGCCCCCCGCGGACAAGGGCAACGGCAAGACCGGGCTGGGCAGTTCGGTGATCTTCGCGCCCGGCGTCGGCGGCCCGCGCGACCATGTGCTGCCGGACGGCGAGTCCGACGGGGGCGACGACGCGGAGGGCCACTTCGTGCCGCCCGAGCCGCCGCCGCTCCCGGAGGCCGACGCCACGTCGAAGTTCGCCTGGCTCGGGGTCGTCGGCTCGCCGGTGCTGATGCTGCTCGCGGTGCTGCTGGGCTGGGAGATGACCTGGTGGCTGACGACCGTGTGCATCGGCGGCTTCCTCGGCGGCTGCGCGACGCTGGTGGCCCGGATGCCCCACGACGACGACGAGGACCTGGGCGACCCGGGGCACGGCGCCGTCGTCTGACCCGTCGGACAGGCCGGGCACCCCGCACCGCCGACCGGTGCCGGCCTGACCGCCCGGCCGGTCAGGCCGGCTGACCGCCGGACCGGAGGGCAGCGGCAGGCACCCGGAGGGCGGCCAGGACCGGCAGATGGTCCGTGGCCGCCCGCAGATCGGATTCGGCCACGCCGGGCAGCCCGGCCGGAACCCCGCAGCCGAGGACCTCGATGCCCCCGGTGGCGAGTACGGCGTCGACCCGGCGCACCGGCCCGTCGGACGGGAAGGTGTCCTCCTCTCCCCAGGGCCGGACCTCACGGGCGTCCTGGAGCCGCCCCGCGAGCAGCCGGAACGCCCCTCCCGGCGGTACGTCGTTGAGGTCGCCACCCACCACCGTGTGCTCCGCGCCCATCGCTTCCACCCGCTCCAGCAGCGCCTTCGCCTGGGCGAGGCGTTCGTCCGGCCGCAGGCTCAGATGGCAGCCGACGACGCCGAGCCGGGTCCCTGCGATCCGGACCACGGCCGTGGCGAAGCCCCTGCGGTGCAGCCCGGGAGTGCGGGGCAGCAGAACGTCCTCGGTGCGCTCGACGGTGGCGCGCAGGGAGCAGAGCAGCAGGGAGCCGGCGGCGGTGGCGCCGCCGGAGAGAATGACCAGGTCGGTCGCGGCGGCGAGCCGGGCGGCGGCCTTGCGCCAGCGGAAGAAGCGCGGCGCCTCCTGGACGAACACCAGGTCGGGGGCGCAGGCGCGGATGACGCGGGCCAGTGCGGCAGGGTCGTCGCGCATCGAGCGGATGTTGTAGCTGAGGACGCGGACGACGGCCGATCCGTCGTCCTCGGTACGGGAGTCGGGCAGCGGCGTCAGAACCATGCGGGCCACGATACGACGGACGCCCGCCGTGCCCCTGGGGGCACAACGGGCGTCCGTTCGGATCGTGTGCGGTGGATCAGCCCTGGCGGGCCAGGTCGGCGGCGCCGACCAGTCCGGCCTTGCCGCCGAGCTGGGCGGCGAGGACCTGGGCGTGCGGACGCCACTCGCCGCCGATCAGCCAGCGGCGGAACGACTTGCGGATCGGGTCCAGGACCAGCTCGCCCTCGTCGGAGACCCCGCCGCCGACGATGAAGGCGGACGGGTCGAAGAGGGAGGCCAGGTCGGCCAGGCCCGCGCCGGCCCAACGGGCCAGCTCGCGGAACGAGTCGATGGCCACCGCGTCGCCCTGTCGGGCCGCCTCGCTGATGTGCTTGCCCTCGATGCCCTCGACCGTGCCGTCACCGAGCGACAGCAGGACGGCGGCGTTCTCCGGGGTCGCGTTGGCGCGCTGCTTGGCGTACCGCACCAGGGCGCGGCCGGAGGCGTACTGCTCCCAGCAGCCCTGGCTGCCGCAGCCGCAGAGCAGGCCGTCCGGGACGACCCGGATGTGGCCGAATTCGGCCGCTACACCGAAGCGTCCGCGCCGCAGCTTGTTGCCGATGATGATGCCGCCACCGAGACCGGTGCCGAGCGTGATGCAGATGACGTCGTCGTGGCCCTTGCCCGCGCCGAAGCGGTACTCGCCCCAGGCGGCGGCGTTCGCGTCGTTCTCGACGACGACGGGGAGGCCGACACGCTGTTCGACCTCGTCCTTGAGCGGCTCGTGGCGCCAGTCGATGTTCGGCGCGAAGAGCACGGTCGCGCGCTTGTCGTCGACGTAACCGGCCGCGCCGATGCCGACCGCCTCGATGGTGTGGCCCTCGCGCGCACCGTCCACGGCCGAGCAGATGGCGTCGACGATGCCCGAGGCCGTCGGCGGGGTCGGTACTTTGAACATCGAGAGGATTTGGCCCTCTTCGTCGACCACTCCAGCCGCGATCTTCGTGCCGCCGATATCGACGCCGATGGTGAGTCCCATGAATCCCTCAGTTCCGGTCGAGCCCCGCTGGGTCAACCGTACCCGAGAAGGCAGCCGGAATTTCCGGCCAGGGCTCAGTCCAGGTCGATGTGTTCACCTGTCGAAGGCCCGTCCGAGGGCCGGTCGCGGGGGTCGGACGGGTCGTCGGCGGCCCGTCCGGGCGTGTCGGTGGGGCGGTGGGCTCCGCCGTGGGCGCCCTCGGTGGTCCGCGTCCAGCGGCCCTCCTGGCTCTCGACCGCGGAACGGTAGGCGGCCAGCAGCTCGTTGCCCGCCGCGGCGAGATGGTCGAAGATCTCCGGATTGCGCTCGATGACCGGTTCGACCGCGGACTTGGCCTGCTGGACGACCTGGCGCACCGCGCCCTGGGCGGCGGTGCCGAGCAGCGGCGAGGAGAACGCGCCGAGCTTGTCGGCCACCGCGTCGACCAGCTTGCGCAGCTCCTCGGCGGCGGAGGCGGGCGGCGGCCCGTAGGTGGCGCGGCGCCGGGCCTTCTCGGCTTCCAGGTCCTCGGCGCAGGCGTCGGCCCACGCGTCGCCGTCGACGGGACGATCGGTGGCTTCACTCATGGCGGGCTCCTGCGACGCGGATGACGTACCACCGACGTTACCCGAACGGAGGTCGTCCGTTCAGGGAGTACGCGGCCGAGGGGGAAGGGAGCGCCCGGGCCGGCCCGTCAGGGGGTACGCGGCCAGAGCGACGGGTCGGGGGTGAAGCGGACGCGCAGCACACCGTCCCGGAGCGCGGCCCCGGACACGGTGCAGCGGCGGAGCACGGACTCCAGGCGCACGCTGCGGCGGAAGTCGCCGACGGCGAGGAGGATCTCGTCGCCCCGGCGGACGAGCCGCAGACCGGACTTGACGGCTCCGGGCAGCGGCAGGCACCAGACGAACCCCTCGTGCCCGTCGGGGCCGTCGGGGTCCGCCCGTTCCGTCCACCAGGGGTCGTCGGCGCGGCCGGCCGGCCGGTCGTCGGGGGCGGGGACGCCGAGCAGGTCCAGGTCCTCGGCGCCGCGCGGGTCGTGGCCGAGGTGCGGGGCCTCGTACAGCGCCTCGCCGGAGGGGGCGGCTCCGCCGGAAGCGGCGGTCTCCGGTGCCCGGTCCTCGTACCAGCGGGTGAGGGTCTTCTCCTGCTGGGCGGCGAGTGCGGCGAACCAGGGGTCCGCGGAGTGGCGCGGCAGCACCCGGTTGGCGACCAGCAGGTCGGTGCGTAGTCCGTGCAGGGCGAAACCGGTACGGGCGACGCGCAGGGCGTCCTCGGCTGCGGGCCCCGGCTCCGCGACCAGTCGCAGCGTGGTCGAGCGGTCCTGGATCAGCGCCTCGGCCTCGGCGAGTTCGGCGTCCTTGCGGGCGGCGGCGGCGTACAGCCACTGCGCGGGCATCGGGACCCCGGCGAGCTGGGCCAGCACCGGGCGCAGCGCGCGGGCGGCCTGCCGCTCGGGGGGCAGCAGCCGGCGCAGGTAGCGGCGCAACTGTGCGGGCAGGGCGAGCAGGGCGATGGCCTCGGGCAGCGGCGGCAGGGCGACGACGAGGGTGTCGTAACGGGCCTGGGACCAGTCGCCGGCGGCGGCCCGGCGCAGGGTGTGCAGGAGGGCGAGTTCGGCGCTGCCGGGGAGTTCGGTGAGCTCCTCGGCGTCCATGCGGCCGGCGCCCAGGAGCTCGAAGGCGGTGGCGGCGCGTTCCTGGAGGGCGAGGAGTTCGGCGCGGAAGTGGGCGCCCGAGTCGGTCCGCGCGTGGTCCAGGAGATCGTCGGCGGCGACGGGCCCGGGATCGTCCGGGAAGCCGGGCACGTGATCGCGGGTGACCAGGAGGGTGCGGCGGCCGGCCCGGGCCGAGGCCCGTGCGGTGGCTGCCGCGACCGTGGTGGTGCCGGCGCCGCCGGGCCCGGTGACCAGGACCGTGCGCACCGGGTCAGCCCTGGGGGGCGGACTCGACGCGCTTCTTCAGACCGGCCAGCGCGCGGTCGATGATGACCTTCTCCGCCTTGCGCTTGATCATGCCGAGGAGCGGGATCTTGACGTCGACGGCGAGCCGGTAGGTGACCTCGGTGCGCTCGCCGCCGGCGAGGGGCTCCAGCGCGTAGGTGCCGTCGAGCGCGCGCAGCATCTGGGACTTGACGAGGCTCCAGCTGACCTCGTGGTCGCCGTTCCAGGTGTAGGCGAGGACGTGGTCGTCCTTGATGGCTCCGGCGTCGAGGACCAGGCGGACCTGCTCGGCGCGGCCCTGGTCGTCGGTGGCGAGCACCTCGGTCTCCTTCACCTCGCCGGTCCACTCCGGGTAGCGGGCGAAGTCGGCGATCACTCTCATCACGTCGGCCGGTGCCGCCTCGATCGTGATGCTCGAGCTGGTGTGTTCAGCCATCGCCGTGGCCCTCCATGCGCTGTGCCGGTCCGTTCTCGGCAGGAGCCTGCCGGGTGCAGGCTATCGCGTGCGGGTGAGCGCCCCGCGCGGGCGTCCCTCGCGGACCCCGACGGGCTCTCACCACTCCAGCGCCCACGGCCTGCCGGTGGAGGCGAAGTGGCCGACGTTGACGCATTCGGTCGCGCCGATCCGCATCCGGCGGGCCAGGGGCTGGTGGACGTGGCCGAAGAGGGCGTACCGGGGGCGGGTGCGGCGGATCGCGTCGAGCAGGGCGCGGCTGCCGCGTTCGAAGCGGCGGGCGACGGTGTCGTAGACGAGTTCCGGCACCTCGGGCGGGATGTGGGTGCAGAGGACGTCGACCTCGCCGACCGCCTCCAGCTTCGCGGCGTACTCCTCGTCGCTGACCTCGAAGGGGGTGTTCATGGGGGTCTTGAGTCCCCCGCCGACGAATCCGAAGGTCCGGCCGCCGATCTCGACGCGCTGGCCGTCCAGGACGGTGGTGCCTGGTCCGGCGTACTCGGGCCAGAGGGTGGGGACGTCGACGTTGCCGTACGTGGCGTACGTCGGGGTCGGCATGGCCGCGAACATCTCGGCGTACTGCTTGCGGACCGCGCCGAGGATGGCGGCGTTGCGGTCCATGCCCGCCCAGAGCTCGCGGCCGAAGTCGCGGGCCTCCTCGTAGCGGCGGGCGGTGCGCAGGGCCACGATGCGGTCCGCGTTCTCCACGCCGAAGAGGTCGGGGAAGATGCCGCGCGAGTGGTCGGCGTAGTCGAGGAAGAGCACCAGGTCGCCGAGGCAGATCAGGGCGTCGGCGCCGTCGCCCGCGCGGGCCAGCGCCTCGGTGTTGCCGTGTACGTCGCTGACCACGTGAACGCGGGTCCGGCCGCTGCGGCCGGCCGCCGCCGGGGCTGCCGTCGGCCGCTCTTCTCCTGCACGCATGCGATCACCATAACCACGGCTCCGTGGCCTGAACAGGGCGTCGGACCTGCGGTTACTTCCGAGTCCCGAGGGCGGTGGTCTAGGGTTCCGGGAACGGCGGCCTCTGTATGTGATGCATAAGACATCTGTCCTGCTCCTCTATCCGGAAGCACTACCGGTGGGTAACGTCCGGGCAGTCCAGTCGTGCTCACCCCACTGAGCACCTGCCAATCGTGGACCGCTTCCGGTGCGTCACACAGAGCCGTGGCACCGGAGCCCGATGAGGAGCAGCAGTCTTGCGCGAGTTCAGCCTTCCGGCCCTGTACGAGGTCCCCACGGACGGCAACCTGACGGATCTCATCCGCCGCAACGCCGCTCAGCATCCCGCCACCGCGGTGATGAGCCGCAAGGTGGCCGGAGTGTGGACCGACGTGACCGCGACCCAGTTCCTGGCGGAGGTCAGAACCGCGGCCAAGGGTCTCATCGCCTCCGGCGTGCAGCCCGGCGACCGGGTCGCCCTGATGTCCCGCACCCGCTTCGAGTGGGTGCTCCTCGACTTCGCGATCTGGACCGCGGGCGCGGTGACCGTACCGGTGTACGAGACCAGCTCGCCCGAGCAGATCCAGTGGATCCTGGGTGACTCCGGTGCCGTCGCGGTGATCGTCGAAAGCGAGGCGCACGCCGCGTCGGTCGCCTCCGTCAGGGGAGGGCTGCCGGAGCTCGAGCACGTCTGGCAGATCGACCGGGGCGCGGTCGAGGAGCTGAACGCGGGCGGCGCCGAGGTCTCCGAGGAGACCGTGGATCTGCGGACGACCGCGGCGAGGGCCGACGACCCGGCCACCATCGTCTACACCTCCGGGACCACCGGCCGTCCCAAGGGCTGTGTGCTCACCCACCGCAGCTTCTTCGCGGAGTGCGGCAACGTGGTGGAGCGGCTGAAGCCCCTCTTCCGTACCGGCGAGTGCTCGGTGCTGCTCTTCCTCCCCACCGCGCACGTCTTCGGCCGGCTGGTGGAGGTGGCGGCCGTGATGGCGCCGATCAAGCTCGGCTGCGTACCGGACATCAAGAACCTCACCGACGAGCTGGCCTCGTTCCGGCCGACGCTGATCCTCGGTGTGCCGCGCGTCTTCGAGAAGGTCTACAACGCGGCCCGCGCCAAGGCGCAGAGCGACGGCAAGGGCCGGATCTTCGACCGCGCGGCATCGACGGCCATCGCCTACAGCCAGGCGCTGAGCACCCCGAAGGGAGCCTCCCTCGGGCTGAAGCTGCGTCACCGGCTCTTCGACAAGCTCGTCTACGGCAAGCTCCGCGCGGTCCTCGGCGGGCGCGGCGAGTACGCGATCTCCGGTGGCGCCCCGCTCGGTGAGCGGCTCGGCCACTTCTACCGGGGCATCGGCTTCACCGTCCTGGAGGGCTACGGCCTCACCGAGAGCTGCGCGGCCACCGCCTTCAACCCGTGGGACCGGCCGAAGATCGGTACGGTCGGACAGCCGCTGCCCGGTTCCGTCGTGCGGATCGCCGACGACGGCGAGGTCCTGCTGCACGGCGAGCACCTGTTCGGCGGGTACTGGGGCAACGAGGCGGCGACCGCCGAAGCGCTGGCCGACGGCTGGTTCCACACCGGTGACATCGGCACCCTGGACGAGGACGGCTACCTCGCGATCACCGGCCGCAAGAAGGAGATCATCGTGACGGCGGGCGGCAAGAACGTCGCCCCCGCCGTGATCGAGGACCGCATCCGCGCCCACGCCCTGGTGGCCGAGTGCATGGTGGTCGGCGACGGGCGGCCGTTCGTCGGCGCGCTGGTCACCCTGGACGAGGAGTTCCTCGGCCGCTGGGCCGAGGAACACGGCAAGCCGGCCGGTTCCACGGCCCGTTCGCTGCGCGAGGACGCCGAGTTGCTGGCGGAGATCCAGCGGGCGGTGGACGACGGGAACGCGGCGGTCTCCAAGGCGGAGTCGGTGCGCAAGTTCCGTGTCCTGGACGCCCAGCTCACCGAGGAGGCCGGACACATCACGCCCTCGCTGAAGCTGAAGCGAAACGTGGTCGCCAAGGACTTCGCCCACGAGATCGAGTCGATCTACGGCGGCTGATCCCCGCCGCACATGACGGGAGGCCCGTACGCGAACCGATCGCGTACGGGCCTCCCGTCATGCGGACCCCGGGTCAGAGAAGCGTGCGGAGCTTCTCGGCGAGCAGGTCCCAGCGCCACTTCTCCTCGACCCACTCGCGCCCCCGCTCCCCCATCCGGCGGCGCAGTTCCGCGTCGCCGAGCAGGGTGACGATCCGGTCGGCGGTGTCCTCGGCGTCGCCGCCGCGCACCACCCAGCCGGTCTCGCCGTCCAGGACCGCGTCCGGCGCCCCGCCGGAGTCACCCGCCACCACCGGCAGCCCGGTCGCGGAAGCCTCCAGGTAGACGATGCCGAGGCCCTCCACGTCGAGGCCGCCGCGCCGGGTCCGGCAGGGCATGGCGAAGACGTCGCCGGCGCCGTAGTGCGCGGGGAGCTCCTCCCAGGGCACCGGGCCGGTGAAGCGCACGGAGCGGCTCACCCCGGTCTCGGCGGCCAGCTTCTCCAGGTCCTCGGCGTACGGGCCGCCGCCGACGATCAGCAGCACGGTGTCGGGGTGGCGGGCCAGGATCGCGGGCATCGCGAGGATCAGGGTGTCCTGGCCCTTGCGCGGCACCAGCCGGGAGACGCAGACGACCACGGGCCGGTCCGTGAGTCCCAACCGGGCCCTGACGCGGTCGCCGCCGGACGCCGGGTGGAAGGTCTTCTCGTCGACGCCGGGCGGGAGTTGCACCATGCGGCCCGCCGCCTCGGGGGTGAGCGCGGCGGCGATCCGGGACCGGGTGTACTCACCGAGATAGGTGATCGTGTCGGTGCCCTCCCCGATGCGGCGCAGCAGTTGCCGGGAGGCGGGGAGCTGGGCCCAGCCCGCCTCGTGGCCGTGGCTGGTGGCGACGAGCCGGCGCGCCCCGGCCCTGCGCAGCGCGGGGGCCATCAGTCCGAGCGGGGCGGCGGCGCCGAACCACACGGAGGCGCAGCCGTGTTCCCGCAGCAGCCCGGCCGCGCGGCGGGTGACCCGGGGGGTGGGCAGCAGCATCGTGGTGCGGTCCCGGACGACCGTGAAGGGCTGTTCGGCGTCGAAGTCGGCGGTGGCCCGTACGCCCTCCTCGGTCCGCTTCCAGGTGGAGGCGTAGACGACGAGCTGTCCGGGGTCCAGGCGCAGCGCCATGTTGTGCAGGAACGCCTGGATGCCACCGGGGCGGGGCGGGAAGTCGTTGGTCACGATCAGGGTCTTGTCCATCGCCGCCGACAGTAACGGACGACCGCGTGTGACGGACGGCCACGTGTGACGGACGGCCGCGTGTGACGGACGAACGCGTGTGACGGACTGCCACCTGTGGCGCTGCGCCCCCGGCCGCCGGGTCCGTGAACGGTCCCCGGCGACCGGCCGCGCCTGAGTCCCGCGCACAGGAGCGCCCGGCATCATGGCTGACCGGACGTACGGCACGAGGGGCGGGAGCGCCATGACGGAACGGGCCGGCGCGGTGGGGCTTCTCGCGGTCTGGGCGCTGACCAGGGCGACTCTGCTGCTCTGGGTGCTGAAGGTGGTCACCGCGCCGGGGCTGGACGTCACCGTGGACGTCGCGGTGATCTACCGGGGCTGGTACGACGTGCTGCGCACCGGGGTCTTCCCGCCGGGCGACGTCACCTGGCAGTACCCGCCGGCGGCGGCCCTGCCCGTCCTGGCCCCCGGGCTGCTGCCGTTCCTGGAGTACGCGACGGCGTTCTCCGTGCTGGTGCTGGTCTGCGACGCGCTGGTGCTGGGCATGCTGCTGCGGGCGGGCTCCCGGCCCGGGGCGCGGCGCGCGGGCGCCTGGGTCTGGGTGGCGGGGGTGCCGCTGCTGGGCCCGACCGTGTACGCACGGTACGACCTGATGGTGGCGGCGGTCGCGGTGGCGGGGCTGCTGGCCGGGGTGCGGCGGCCGAGGGTGCTGGGGGCGCTGGCGGCGTTCGGGGCGCTGCTGAAGGTGTGGCCGGTGCTGGTGCTGCTGGGGACCGCCCCGGGGCGGGTGACCCGGCGTGCCTGGTCGGCGGCGGTGGTGGTGGCCGGGGTGGTGGCGGCGGGGTTCTGGCTGGCGATGCCGGGTGCGTTCGGGTTCCTCGCCCACCAGCGGGACCGGGGCACCGAGATCGAGTCGCTGGGTGGGCTGGTGCTCCATCTGGCCCGGCGGTCCGGCTGGCCGGGGCGGATCGAGCTGACCTACGGCTCGATGGAGTTCCTCGGGCCGGGAGTGGACCTGGTGTCGTCGCTGGCGCTCTGGCTGAGCGTGGCGGGGTTCGGCTGGCTGGTGGTGTGGCGGCTGCGGGCGCGTACCTTCACGGCGCACACCGCGGCGGACGCGGCGTTCACGGCGGTGCTGGTGTTCACGACGACGAGCCGGGTGATCAGTCCGCAGTACCTGGTGTGGCTGGTCGGGCTGGCCGCGGTCTGCCTGGTCTTCCCGGGCAGCCGGATGCGCCGGCCCGTGTGGCTGGTCCTGCTGGCCTGTCCGGTGACCTTCCTGGAGTTCCCGCTCGGCTTCGTGCACGTGGTGGCGAGCGACGGCACGGGCGTGGCCCTGCTCCTGGTGCGCAACGGGCTGCTGGTCGCGGCGACGGTGATCGCGGCGGCGAGGCTGTGGCGCGCGGCGGAGCCGGTGCCCGCCGAGGCGGTGGCGGTCGGGCCGGCGGCCCGGGTGCCTCAGCCGAGCCGGTCGGCGAGGTAGTTGCGCCAGCGGGTGGTGAACTCCCGCTCGCCGACGCCGAGGACCTTCTCCATCGCCGTGTCCACCGCCCCCTCGCGTCCGTCGTGGGCCCCCACCTCCCGGTAGAGCTCCTGGAGCGCGTCCTCGCCCCACTCCCCGGCGATGAGCGCGCAGGCGAGCCAACCGCCCTCGTACGCCCGCGCGAGCTCGTCCGCGTCCCGGTCGAAGGCGAAGTCGTCGTCCAGGGGCAGTGCGGCGGGCAGCTCCCGGGCGTGGACGGCGGTGGCGAGTTCGGGGGCGATCTCGGCGGCCGTACGGTCCTCCTGCCGGTACGCGGCCCAGTCGGCGAACCCCTCGGAGAGCCAGAGCGGGGTGGCCGCCGTGGTGGCGGTACGCGTCGCGACGTGCGTGGTCTCGTGGGTGAGGACGACCCTGCGGCCGAAGGTGCCGAGCGTGGCGTACGCCTCCGGATTGACGACGACCCGGTCCGCGAGGCCCGGCTCCCCCTCGCCGTCGGAGACCGCGCCGGTGGTGACCGCCGCTATCCCCCGGTAGCTCCCGTCCGCCGAGCCCAGCAGCTCCGCCATGTCCCCGGTGGAGGCGGGAACGAGGTAGACCACCCGCGCCGCCCAGCGGTCCGGCCAGGCGGCGGAGACCGCCGGGACCGCCTGGTCCGCGGTCTCCGCGATCTCGCGCAGCTCCTTCGCGGGGCGGCCGACGCCGAGGACCAGGCTGTGGGTGCCGTGCACCGCGACCACGGGGCCCTGGTCCCACAGCGGTACGGCCGCGTCCTTCGCGGGCCGGTCCGCCGTGAGGTACCAGGACCCGGCGGAGCCTGCTCGGCGCGGCCTGCATGGCCTGCGACCGGTACTTCGGCCTGACCTCCGGCTGGATAAGGG
>NZ_JBSFVR010000060.1:0-27977 GCF_053592415.1 Streptomyces sp. NPDC002690
TCGGCCCACGCGCTGACGGACGGATACCGCCTCGCCTTCACGGTCGGCGCGGGCCTGCTCGTCACCGCCTTCGCCGCCACCCTGTTCCTGGTCCCGGCCCTCTTCGCCGTCACGCTGCCGTGTCCGGCCGCCTCAGTCCTCGGCCGGCACGTCCCGTCGTACCGACAGGAGGTCCTCCAGCTGCTCCTCGCGGGCCTGCGCGGCCACGAACAGCAGCTCGTCACCGGCCTCCAGCGTCTCCTCGGGGCTCGGGGTCAGCACGCGCGTACCCCGGATGATGGTGACCAGAGAGGTGTCCTCGGGCCATTCCACCTCGCCCACCTGAGTACCGGCCACGGCCGACTCCGGGGGCAGGGTCAGCTCGACCAGGTTGGCGTCGCCGTGGCTGAAGCGCAGCAGCCGGACCAGGTCACCGACGCTCACCGCCTCTTCCACCAGTGCCGACATCAGACGCGGGGTGGAGACCGCGACGTCGACACCCCAGGACTCGTTGAAGAGCCACTCGTTCTTGGGGTTGTTGACGCGGGCCACGACCCTCGGCACCCCGTACTCGGTCTTCGCGAGCAGCGAGACGACCAGGTTGACCTTGTCGTCACCGGTCGCCGCGATCACGACGTTGCAGCGCTGGAGCGCCGCCTCGTCGAGCGAAGTGATCTCGCAGGCGTCCGCGAGGAGCCACTCGGCCATCGGGACCCGCTCCACCGAGATGGCGGTGGGGGCCTTGTCGACGAGCAGGACCTCGTGCCCGTTCTCCAGCAGCTCGGCCGCGATGGAACGGCCCACCGCGCCGGCGCCGGCAATCGCCACGCGCATCAGTGACCGCCTTCCTCGGGGCCCTCGGCGAAGGTCGCCTCGACCTTCGCGACCTCGTCCGTACGCATCATCACGTGGACCAGGTCACCCTCCTGCAGCACCGTCTGGGACGAGGGCAGGATCGCTTCGCCCAGTCGGGTGAGGAAAGCCACACGCACCCCGGTCTCCTCCTGGAGCGTGCTGATCTTGTGACCGATCCACGCGGGGGTGGTGTGCACCTCGGCGAGCTGCACACCTCCGCTCGGGTCACGCCACAGCGGCTCGGCGCCGGACGGCAGCAGCCGCCGCAGCATCTGGTCCGCCGTCCAGCGGACCGTGGCCACGGTGGGGATGCCGAGGCGCTGGTAGACCTCCGCGCGGCGGGGGTCGTAGATGCGGGCGGCGACGTTCTCGATGCTGAACATCTCGCGGGCCACCCGGGCGGCGATGATGTTCGAGTTGTCGCCGCTGCTGACGGCGGCGAAGGCACCGGCTTCCTCGATACCCGCCTCGCGGAGGGTGTCCTGGTCGAAGCCGACCCCGGTGACACGACGGCCACCGAACCCGGAACCGAGGCGTCGGAACGCCGTGGGGTCCTGATCGATCACGGCGACCGTGTGCCCCTGCTGTTCCAAGGTCTGCGCGAGAGCTGCTCCCACTCGCCCGCAGCCCATGATGACGATATGCACCCTGTGCCTACCTCGCAGTCCTGGTCGTCCGGCTGACCTGCGAAAACACTGTGCTCACAACTCTCTCTCGGCTTTCCGGGCAAAGAAACGGGGCAACCACGTCCGTCGTTGCCCGGGGATGAGCTTAAGCGGCATCCCCGTGCCCGCCTCACCCGAGTGTGCGTTCGGCCGGGCGCCTCGGCAAAGGCGGAGCGCGCACCGGTGCAAGACGAGCGAAAGCAGCGGTAAAGGCGGAGTAAAGAGAGGGAGGAGCGGGAGGGGGCGGGGCGGGACGCGGAGCTCCACTCGGGCCCGCGAGGCCCGCGAGAGCCCCGGCGTGGACACCCGCGGGTGACCCCGGGTGCCGGAGGAGCAGCGCAGTGTCACATCCGTTCCGCCCGGTGCAAGGATTCCGTTAAGGTTTGCGACGCCTTTTCCGCTGATCGCAGGAGATTGGGGTGGAACGGGGTAGCGGAGGACACCGGGCACCCTGGCAACGCTTACGATCCTCTGCGTGTCCAAACTGACCGACGTGCCCAAGCGGATCTTGATCGGACGGGCCCTGCGCAGCGACAAGCTGGGAGAAACCCTTCTCCCCAAGCGCATCGCCCTCCCCGTCTTCGCATCCGACCCGCTGTCCTCGGTGGCGTACGCCCCGGGAGAAGTTCTCCTGGTGCTCTCCATCGCGGGCGTGTCGGCGTACCACTTCAGCCCCTGGATCGCGGTCGCCGTCGTGGTCCTGATGTTCACGGTCGTCGCCTCGTACCGGCAGAACGTCCACGCCTACCCGAGCGGCGGCGGCGACTACGAGGTCGCCACCACCAACCTCGGCCCCAAGGCCGGACTCACCGTCGCCAGTGCGCTGCTCGTCGACTACGTCCTCACCGTCGCCGTGTCGATCTCCTCCGGCGTGGAGAACCTCGGTTCCGCGATCCCCTTCGTCATCGAGCACAAGACGCTCGCCGCCATCGCGGCGATCGTGTTGCTGACCCTGATGAACCTGCGCGGAGTGAAGGAGTCGGGGAAGCTCTTCGCCATCCCGACCTACCTCTTCGTCGTGGGCGTCTTCATCATGATCGTCTGGGGTGCCTTCCGCGGGCTGATCCTCGGTGACGACATGCACGCGCCGACCGCGGACTTCACGATCAAGCCGGAGCATGGGGGGCTGGCCGGTTTCGCCCTGGTCTTCCTGCTGCTGCGCGCCTTCTCCTCCGGATGTGCCGCGCTCACCGGTGTCGAGGCGATCAGCAACGGCGTACCCGCCTTCCGCAAGCCGAAGAGCAAGAACGCCGCGAACACCCTCGCGATGATGGGCCTGCTGGCCGTCACCATGTTCTGCGGGATCATCGCGCTGGCCATGGTCACCGACGTGAAGATGGCCGAGAACCCGGCGAAGGACCTGTTCCACAACGGTGCCTCGGTCGGTTCCGGCTTCACCCAGGACCCGGTGATCTCCCAGGTCGCCGCCGCGGTCTTCGGGGACGGTTCGTTCCTCTTCGTCCTGCTCGCCGCGGCCACCGCCCTGGTGCTCTTCCTCGCGGCCAACACCGCGTACAACGGCTTCCCGCTGCTCGGCTCGATCCTCGCCCAGGACCGCTACCTGCCGCGTCAGCTGCACACCCGCGGCGACCGCCTCGCCTTCTCCAACGGCATCGTGCTGCTGGCCGGCGCGGCCATCCTGCTGGTCTGGGTCTACGGAGCGGACTCCACCCGCCTGATCCAGCTCTACATCGTCGGCGTCTTCGTCTCGTTCACCCTGAGCCAGACCGGCATGGTCCGGCACTGGAACCGACACCTGCGCACCGAGACGGACCCGGCCAAGCGCCGCCACATGGTCCGCTCGCGCGCCATCAACACCTTCGGCGCGTTCTTCACCGGCCTGGTGCTGGTCGTCGTCCTCGCCACCAAGTTCACCCACGGCGCCTGGGTCGCGCTGCTCGGCATGGTGATCTTCTACGGCACGATGACCGCGATCCGTAAGCACTACGACCGCGTCGCCCGCGAGATCGCCGCCGACGAGACCCCCTCCGACGAGACCGTCCGGCCCTCGCGGGTCCACGCCATCGTCCTCGTCTCCAAGCTCCACCGCCCCACCCTGCGCGCCCTCGCCTACGCCAAGCTGATCCGCACGGACCACCTGGAGGCGCTCTCCATCAGCGTGGACCCGCAGGAGACCAAGGCACTGCGTGAGGACTGGGAGCGGCGCGGCATCAACGTCCCGCTCAAGATCCTCGACTCCCCGTACCGCGAGGTGACCCGCCCGGTCATCGAGTACGTCAAGGGGCTGCGCCGGGAGAGCCCGCGCGACGTGGTGAGCGTGTACATCCCCGAGTACGTCGTCGGGCACTGGTACGAGCACCTGCTGCACAACCAGAGCGCGCTCCGGTTGAAGGGGCGACTGCTCTTCACCCCGGGGGTCATGGTCACCTCGGTGCCGTACCAGCTGGAGTCCTCCGAGGTCGCGAAGAAGCGGGCCCGCAGGCGCGCGGAGTGGAACGCCCCGGGCTCCGTCCGGCGCGGACCGGTCGAGCGCCGGCCCAAGGAGCAGGCGAAGAAGCCCTGATTGGGGGAGGAGCGGTCCGGGCGCGGTTCCGGGCGCGGTTCCGGGGCCGCCGCTCTCTCGGCCTGGTCGCTCCGTGGCGTGGTGAACGGCCGGACGACTCCCACGTAGACTGGTGGGCTGTTGTCCGGCCTCGTGCGTCGGACCGCCGCCGTCCGGCAGGCATCGCGGGATTTCCGTCCCGTCCACCGGCGCCCCGACCGTGATGTGTTCGCCTTCCTGTTCGCTTTCCCCGATCTCTGGAGCCTCCCCTCATGCAGAACGAATCCACGTCGTCGCTGGTCGGGGAGGAGTACGAGGTCGAGGTCGGGCCCGTCGCGCACGGAGGCCACTGCATCGCCCGTACGGCCGAGGGCCGGGTGCTCTTCGTACGCCACACGCTCCCCGGCGAGAAGATCGTCGCCCGCGTCACGGACGGCGACACCGACTCCCGCTTCCTGCGCGCCGACGCCGTCACCGTCATCGAGCCCTCGAAGGACCGCGTTCCGGCCCCGTGCCCGTACGCCGGTCCCGGCATGTGCGGCGGCTGCGACTGGCAGCACGCCAAGCCGGGCGCCCAGCGCCGGCTGAAGGGCGAGGTCATCGCCGAGCAGCTCCAGCGCCTCGCGGGCCTCACCCCGGAAGAGGCCGGCTGGGACGGCACCGTCATGCCCGCCGAGGGCGACAAGCTCCCCGCCGGCGAGGTGCCCGCCTGGCGCACGCGCGTCCAGTACGCCATCGACGACGAGGGCCGCGCCGGACTGCGCAAGCACCGCTCCCACGACGTCCAGCCGATCGACCACTGCATGATCGCCGCCCCCGGCGTCACCGAGCTGGGCGTCGAGAAGCGCACCTGGCCCACGCTGGCCGGCGTCGAGGCGATCTCCGCCACCGGCTCCCACGACCGCCAGGTCGTCCTCACCCCGAAGCCCGGCGGCCGGCTGCCCCTGGTCGAGCTCGACAAGCCGGTCTCCGTCCTGCGCGTCGAGGAACACGACGGCGGAGTGCACCGCGTCCACGGCCGCGCCTTCGTCCGCGAGGTCGCCGACGACCGCACCTACCGCGTCGGCTCCGGCGGCTTCTGGCAGGTCCACCCGCAGGCCGCCACCACCCTGGTCCGCGCCGTCATGCAGGGCCTGCTGCCCCGCAAGAACGACACCGCCCTCGATCTCTACTGCGGCGTCGGCCTCTTCGCCGGTGCCATCGGCCAGCGCATCGGCGAGAAGGGCGCGGTCCTCGGCATCGAGTCCGGCAAGCGCGCCGTCGAGGACGCCCGCCACAACCTGAAGGACCTCGACCGGGTCCGCATCGAGCACGGCAAGGTCGACCAGATCCTGCCCCGCACCGGCATCACCGAGTGCGACCTCATCGTCCTCGACCCGCCCCGCGCCGGCGCCGGCAAGCAGGTCGTCAAGCACCTCTCGGGCCTGGGCGCCCGCAAGATCGCGTACGTCGCGTGCGACCCGGCGGCGCTCGCGCGGGACCTCGCGTACTTCCGGGAGGGCGGGTACAAGGTGCGCACGCTGCGGGCGTTCGACCTGTTCCCGATGACGCACCATGTGGAGTGCGTCGCGATCCTGGAGCCCATCGCAAAGGCTGCCTGACCTGCGGGTTCGGTTGGTGTGCGTCTTGTGCGGTCCGGGCGTGGCGGGCGATCTCCCGGCGCTGGAACGACGCTCGTGACGCTCCCGAGTTCAGGTACCACCGCCCTCACGAGGAGTAGTGATGCAAGACCGGGTGGGGAACAGCACAACGAGCCTCCGAGCCGAGATACTTTCGTTCCTGCTCGAACCGCTGGGGGTGGACGCCCTGGCCGGGCCGGCCGCTCTCCAGCGCTTCGCCGAGGACGTGGGCGCGGTCGCTCAGGCGTGCGGGCTCGTCGGCCTGCCGCCGTCCGGGAGCACCCTTCCGTGGGTTTCCGACGCGGTGGCGGCCTGCGTCGAGCAACACGAACTGGTCAGTCCGACAACGGCGGGAGGCGGCCGGACTCCGGTGCGGGACGGAGGAGGGGCCCTCCGGGAACTGAAGCGGCTCGAAGGGCTGCGGACCCACCTCGGTGCGCTGGAAGACGTGCCGGTGGAGGCGCTTCGGGCGGACGCCGCGGCGGTGGCGGACGCGGAACGACTGTTACCCGGACTCCTTGAACCGTGCCGCCGCGCGGACCAGGAATGGCCCGGGGAGATCTTGCGCTCGATCCGTGAGATCGACATGGAGCGTGTGCTGGCCGACCTGGGACGTCGATCGGGGGGACGGAAGGCGGCGGAGGCGCGCGAGCTCGTGCTCGAGCGCAGTGTCGCGGCGGCCCGGGATCTGCGGAACCGGGAGCTGGTGCCCCTGCTGGAGAAGGTGGGGGACTTCGTCGCCGCGGAGGAGTCGTACGAGGCCGTCCTGTCCGAGCGGCCGCAGTGGTGGCGTTGGCTCGCACCGGACACGCGGTCCGGGCTCAGATCGGATCGACGTGACGCTCTGCTCTGGGCGATAGAGGCCCGTGACACCGGTCTCGTTTCCGGAAGCACGGTGGACATGCTCGGGGACCACGGCGTGCGGGCGGTGATCGAGCACGGCCTCACGGCGGCGCCCGGGAACGGGGCCGTGGTCACGGCCCCGCCCGCCACGAGCTCGGCTGCGCGGATCACGGCAGGGCTGCTGGGGGTCGCCTCCCGGACCGACATCAACGAGCTGCGGGCGTTCGAGTCCTGGTACACGAGAAACGTCGCGTCGTTCGATCGCGTGGCGGCGGCCATGGACTTGAGGCGAACCGAACCGGATCTCGGCGAGGCTCTGGAGGCTCTGGTCGGCGAGCTCGCGCCGGGGGCGGTGGACACGAGCCGATCAGCCTACCGGGACATCCAGACCGGTCTCCGGGAGGCGGCCGCGGCTCATCTTTCGCGAACGTCGTACTCCGCGCACGCGATCGAGAGCCGGGATCTCGTCGACGTCATCAGCCGCATCGGGGCGCTCGAGCGCGAACTGCGGGAGGCCGTACGAGTCATGCCCGCGGCGAAAGGCAGGCTGCGTGTGGCCATCGCCGGAAGAACCAAGTCCGGGAAGACCACGCTCCGCAAAGCGCTGACCCGGGACGCGGACCGGACCGGCATCGGGCGAGGGGCGCACCGCACCACGCGGGAATCCGCCGCGTTCCACGTCGGCTCCGTGACGTATCTCGACACGCCCGGCTTCGCCGCGAAGGACGACGACCTCGACGCCACGCGCGCTCGGGCCGCGTGCGACAGCGCCGACGCGGTGATATGGAACTACGCCGACACGCTGCGCGAGGAGGAGGCGGTCGAGTTGCAGCGGCTCCTGCGCGCGGGGAAACCCCTGCTCGCTGTCGTCAATGTGAAGGGGCGGGTCGACGAACCGCACCGCCTTCAGCGGTTCGTCGAGAATCCGGAAAGAGAGTTCGCGTCGGCGGCGGGTCACACCGTCCGGATCGAGCAGGTCTCCAGAGCGGTCGACGCCGCACCGCCCGTTGTCCTCCCGGTCCACTCCGGCGCGGCGCACGAAGCGTTGTCCACGAGGGATCGCGCACTGGGCGACGAGGCCCTTCGGGCGAGCAGGCTGCCCGAGCTGGAGCAGTCCCTCACCCGGCTCCTGGCCGAGCGCGCGATTCCGCTTCGTGCGGTCCGGCTGGCAGAAGGTGTACGTGCGCCGGTCGCCGCCTTCCATGACCGGCTGGTCGAGGAACTCCCCGGGATCGATCTCGCGCTCGGCGAACTCGAACGCTCTGCGTCGAGTGACCGGGCCGCGTTGTTCGAGGCTTTCAGGAGAGCGGACCAGGACACGCGCGACCGACTCGAAGCCGAGCGTCACCGCGCCAAGGAGCGGTTGCCGGGTGTGGTGCGGGACTTGGGCGGCGTGGATGACGCGCAGCGGTGGAGCGATTTCGTCACCGGTCTGGAGTTGGAGGGACTTCTCTTCGGTCTGGAGGAAGAGTTCGAGCGGGAGGCGCGGAAACGGGGGATGCTTCTGCGCCTACAAGCGGGCGCGCAAGAGCATCAGGACGACGCGCAGCCGCGTGTACGACGGCGTCCGGACCTGAAGGAGAAGGCCGTGAGCCTGGGCACAGCGGCGGCCAAGGGTATGGCGACAACTCTTCTGAGCTCCGTCGCCGTCAAGGGGATCCCCAAGAAGCTCGCGGTCCCTCCTCCCGCGGTGACAGCGGTGTACGCGATGGAGATCCTGGCCGGAGCCCTGAAAACGGTGAGCGGCGAGCTTGATCGCGCGCGGCGGGCGAAGGACAGGTGGACCAGTGCGACCACGACCCAGGCCGAGTCATGCCTCGATGAACTGTTCGACGGGTTCGCGCTGTGGGTCGCTCGGATCACCGACGGCGCGACGGCTCACGTCGATGCCCAGTCCCAAGCCCGGTCCGCGGACATCAGCCGCACGCGGGAGCGGTTCGAGCGGCTCTGCCGTCTGCGGCCGGTCGTGCGGTCCGCTCTCGACGCGATCGACCTCGTCCTGGCGCGCCGTCTCCTGACTCTCGCGGGCGGGGACCCGGCAGCGATCCGTCTGGCACGCCGGATACCGGGAGTCGAACTTCGTGTCTGGACCGACGCGCCCCGCGTCGCCGACGTACGGGCTTTTCTGCAGGAACAGTTCGTGGATGTTCTCCCCGAACGGATAGAGATCCGCACGGACTCCGGTAGCCTCGGCACCCGCGAAGGGAACACGGATGACTGACGGCAACTCCGTTGACGCGCCCGGGAACGACGGGGATCCGCATGCCCCCGTACGCGCGCTGGTCGCACGGGCCGAGGAAGTTCTGAACGCTCACCCTCGAACGCGCGACCTGACCGCGAGCCTGCCTCGTGCGGACACGAGCCCGCTGCGCATCGCGCTCATGGGCCCGTACAGCGCGGGGAAGTCCATGCTTGTCGCGGCGTTGCTCCGGCTCCCTTCGGCCGCTGTCGGCGAACTCGTCGACGCGGCGCCCAAGACGCACGAGCCGACGCCCTACGAGTGGAACGGGGTGATCCTCGTCGACCTGCCCGGGACCCTGTCGGGCATGGACGGGCACTCCGATGCGGCACGACGTGGCGTGCGCGGTGCGGACGCGCTGATGATCGTGACGACGAGCGAACTGCCGGGTGAAGCGGAGACCGAGGCGATTCTGCGGACGCTCGGCGCCGACGGGTTCGCCGACCGGAGTGTGGTCGTCGTCAACAAGATGAACGCCGAGAACAGTGATCGCGACGTCATCCTCGACGAGATTCGTGGGCGCCTCGGGCCCTTCGCCGACAGTGTTCCGATCATCCCGACCGACGCACGCGACTACGTCGACGCGGTCAATGATCCCGCTCTCCCGACCGCTCAGCGTGAGTCGCTTCTGGCGGAGAGCGGTATCGACTCCCTGAAGGCCGAGTTGCGGAGAATCGTCGCGCCAGGTGTCCGTGGTGTCCGGCCCAGGGCACAAGCCTTCGAACTCCTACGGGTATTGGAGGACGCCGAGCGGCAGTGGGTGCTGAAAGGCGAGGAACTCCGTGCCGCGGAGACCGCGAGGAAGGGCGAGGAGTCGATCGCGCGGGCCAGGGAGCGTGCACTGAGCGGCCTGGAAAGGGCGTGCGAAGTCGTCGCCTCCAGGATCACGAAGGCCGGTGACAAGGCCGCTCGCGGTGTCTCGGAGAAGGACGGTGCCGTCCCCGGCCACGTCGCTCGTGCCGTGCAGGACGAACTGGAGTGTGCGATCGCCGAGTTCGACGCGAGATTCGACACGCTGGTGAGGGCGGCGTTCGACGCGCTGGTCGACGAGCACGGGGCCGGTGTTGCCGAGCCTGAATCCTGGGTGAACGACCTCGAAGCACCCGACCCGGCGATCGACGCGTCCCCGGACGACACGTCACCGCTGACGCGTGGGGTCAAGAAAGTGGCGAAGAGGGCCGCGAAGGAGAGCGTGGCGAAGGCCCATCACGTGCTCGGGAAGATCGCGGAGGGTGGCAACGGGCCGGGAAGCGCCGCCTCCGCCGTCGTGGAGAAGCTCAGCAGGAATCGGGTGGGCCAGAAGGTCCTCGACGTCGGCGGGAGGGTCTCCAACGGCGCGGGGAAGTTCAAACCGTGGGGTAAGACCAAGGCAGCCGGCAAGGTGGTTGGCGCGGCCGGCAAGGTGCAGTGGGCGCTGGCGGTCATGGGACCGCTGAAGGACCTGGCCGGCGTTGCGCAGGAGCAGGGCAAGTGGATGGCGGTCAGCAAGCGGCGGAAGCAGATCAGGCAGCACTTCGACGAGGAAGCACGCGAACAGCGGACCTCTCTCACCGCCGCCGGCGAGCGGTATCTGAGCGAGTGGACCGCCGAGGTGGAACGGTCGCTCGACGGCCTCATGGAGCCGGGCTCGAGAATCAAAGCCGAGCGCGAAGCGGCCCTGACAGCGATCAAGGACCTCCGCGACGAGGCCGAGAAGCTCGTCGGACCGACCCGCTGACCTGACGGTCCGACGCTTCACCGGGAGGGAGTGCGCCCGGGACGTCAGGTCGAATCGCGCACCACGAGTTCGTTCGGCATGATCACCGGCGTTGTGGGGCCGCCGTCGATCAGGCCGAGGAGCAGGTGGACGGCGGCGGTGGCCTGGTCGGCCATCGGGCTGCGTACCGAGGTCAGAGCGGGGCTGGTGTAGGCCGCGGCTTCGATGTCGTCGAAGCCGATGACCGCCACGTCGTCGGGGACGCGTCGGCCCGCTCGGTGGAGGGTGCGCAGGGCTCCGATCGCCATCAGGTCGTTGGCCGCGAACACCGCGTCGAGGTCGGGGTCGTCCTCCAGGAGTTGCCGCATGGCTTCGGCGCCGGAGGTTCTGGTGAAGTCGCCCAGTGCCACGATGGAGCGCCTGCCGGTGTCACGCAGGGTCCGGCGGTAGCCGTCGAGGCGTTCGCGCGCTTCGTACAGTTCGAGCGGCCCGGTGATGGTGGCGATCCGGCGCCGGCCGCGTTCCAGGAGGTGACGTACGGCCAGTGCCGCTCCGCCGGTGTTGTCCAGCGCCACGTAGGGAACGTCCTGGGCGGAGGTGCGGTTGAAGGACACGACCGGCAGGCCCTGCCGCGCCAGTGCGGCCGGCAGCGGGTCCGTACCGTGCAGGGCGACCAGGAGTACGCCGTCCACGTGCCCGCCCGCGATGTACCGCACCACGCGGGTCCGGCTCTGGTCCGACTCCGCGAGCATGAGCACGAGCCGTTTGCCCGCCTTCTCGAGCTCTCTGCTGGCGGCCCGCACCACGGCGGAGAAGAGGGGGTCGTCGGAGACGACTCCCTGAGGCGGGTCGGAGACCACGACGGCGACGGTGTCCGTGCGGCGGGTGACGAGGTTGCGGGCCGCCCCGTTGGGCACGTAGCCCAGTTCGTGGACGGCGCGCATGACGACGTCCCGGATCTGCGGGGCGACGGTCGTCTCGCCGTTGATGACCCGGGAGACGCTCGATTTGGAGACGCCCGCCCGGGCGGCGACCACTTCGAGAGTGGGGCGTCTCATGCGGGTCCGTCCCCTGTGCCGCCGCCCGGGGCCCTGCGCGGGGCGGGTTTTCTCATCGGGCGACCTCCGGCTCTGCGTCATGGCGATGTGTGCAGCGTATCCGCAGACCGGAGTGGCCAGGGCGGGGTACAGGCGCGTTCCACCGGCCGCCGTCTCCTTGTACGACGGTGTGGGGAAAGGTTTCTGAGGGACCGTTCCCTCGGTTTCTCCCAGGCGTGGAGGGGCTGTTTTTTCGAGGTGAGAGATGTATTGACAGCTTTGACATGTCCATACATTCTCCCTTCCAGGGAGCGCTCCCTGAAGCCCTCCTCTCCCTCGCCCCCACTTGAGGAGTCGCCTTGCAGACCCTGCTCCGTCGCTTCGCCTTACTTCTGGCCCTCGTGGCCTCGACTCTCGCGCTCACCGCTCTCCCCGCGCCCTCCGCCCAGGCGGCGGAGGTCCTGCTCTCGCAGGGGAAGCCCACCACCGCTTCCAGCACCGAGGGCCCCTTCGGCGCTCAGAGCGCTGTCGACGGTGACCCCGGGACGCGCTGGTCCAGCGCCTTCGCGGACCCGCAGTGGATCCAGGTCGACCTCGGGGCCAGTGCCGGAATCAGCCGGGTCGTCCTCAACTGGGAGGCCGCCTACGGCAAGGCGTTCAGGATCGAGGTCTCCAGCGACGCGGTGAGCTGGACCGTCGCCCACCAGACGACCACGGGCACCGGCGGCATCCAGGACCTGACCGTCTCCGGCACCGGCCGCTATGTGCGCATGTACGGGACACAGCGCGCCACGCAGTACGGCTTCTCCCTGTGGGAGTTCCAGGTCTACGGCACCGCCGGCGCCGGCAACCCCGGCGACGCCGGCCGGCTCCTCTCCTACGGCAGGCCCGGCGCCGCTTCTTCCTCGCAGGGCGACTCGAACTGCTGGGAGTGCACTCCGGCCAGGGCTTTCGACCGGGACCTGGCCTCCCGCTGGGCCACGAGCCCCACCACCGGATGGACCGATCCCGGCTGGATCTCCGTCGACCTCGGCGCGACGGCACAGATCGACAAGGTGGTCCTGCAATGGGATCCCGCCTACGCCAAGTCCTTCCAGATCCAGGTCTCGTCGAACGGAGCCGACTGGACGTCGATCTACTCGACGACGTCCGGCACGGGCTTCAAGCAGACGCTCGCCGTGTCGGGCACCGGCCGCTATGTGCGGATGTACGGGACGCAGCGCGCCACCCCCTACGGCTACTCGCTGTGGGAGTTCCAGGTGTACGGCACGGGCGGCGCTCCGATACAGGCTCCGCCGCTGCCGAACGACCCCGCGAACCCGCCGCACCTCGTGTGGAGCGACGAGTTCGACGGCGCGGCGGGCGGCAAGCCCGACTCGTCGAAGTGGAGGGCCGATCCGGGCGTCGGGCCCAACAACGAGCTGGAGTACTACACCGATCACCGCAACGCCGCACTGGACGGAGCGGGGCACCTGGTGATGGAAGCGCGCAAGGAGACCACCGCCGGGTCGTCGTGCCCGCCCGACCCGCTGAGCGGCAGCACCACCTGCCAGTACACCTCGGCGCGGATGAACACCGGCGCGACCTTCCAGTTCACCTACGGGCGCGTCGAGGCGCGCCTCAAGGTTCCCAAGGGCAACGGTCTGTGGCCCGCGTTCTGGATGATGGGCGCCGACTTCCTGACGGGCCGCCCGTGGCCGTACAACGGCGAGGTCGACATCATGGAAATCCTCGGCAAGGACGTGAAGACGGCGTACTCGACCGTCCACGCGCCCGCGTACAACGGCGGAGGCGGAATCGGCTCCCCCTACACACTGCCCGGGAACGCCGACTTCTCCGACGACTACCACACCTGGGCCGCCGACTGGAACAGCCGGGGCATCACCTTCAGCCTCGACGGCCGGACCGTCTTCACTCTCGACAAGGACCAGGTGGAGCAGACCCGCGGGCCGTGGATCTTCGACCACCCGCACTACATGATCCTCAACCTGGCGGTCGGCGGCGACTGGCCGGGCCCGACGGACGCGGGCACACCGTTCCCCGCCAAGATGCTCGTCGACTACGTGCGGGTCTACCAGTAGTACCGGTGCTTCGGCACCGCACTCCCGTGTTCACGAGGTTCCCGGGCCGCACTCCCGTTCCCCGGGCCGCACTCCCGTTCCCCGGGGCGGCCCGGGCACCTCGATCACGCCGGAACCCAGGCCGCGGTCCGGCTCCCGTTCTCCCTGTCGCCGTGCTCGGCGAGAAGCCGTACGCCGGTCGGAAGCGGTGCTCCGGCAAGAGGCCGTGCCCGGCAACAAGCAGGTTCACATCCCGGTCTTCACCCCCCAGTCCGTGAGGAAGTGACATGCGCAGATTCCCCGTCCCCCCGCACACCCTGTTGGCGAGCGCTCTGGCGGTCGTACTGGCCGCCGCACTGAGCCTGACCGTCTCGGCCCCTCAGGCACAGGCCGTGACGGTCACGATCCAGGCCGAGTCCTACGCGGCCCAATCGGGCGTCACCCTGGAGGCGACCGCGGACACCGGCGGTGGGCAGAACGCCGCATACCTCGCCGACGGCGACTGGATGCGCTTCGACAACGTCGACCTCGGCGGAGCCGGCCGGCTGACGGTTTCGGCCCGCGCCGCTTCCGCCGTCGGTTCCGGCACGATCGAGCTGCGTACCGCGGCACTGAACGGACCGCTGCTCGCCGTCATACCGGTCTCTCCGACCGGCGGTTGGCAGAACTGGTCGACCCTGACCACCGAGGTCGCCACCCATCCCACCGGCGCGCAGACGGTGTTCGCCGTGCTGCGCGGCACGACAGCCGGCGATTTCGTCAACCTCAACTGGTTCTCCTTCGCGGGCGAGGGAGACGGTGCGGCGGCTGGATGGGTTCCCGTCGACCAGGCCAAATGGAGCGCGCAGCTGGCGCAGTTCCGCGCGATGACACCGGCCGCGGTGCCCGCGACCACGGTCCGGGTTCCGGAGTTCAACGCCACCTGCACCTACAGTCACTCCAAGCCGGACGACCCCATCGTTCTGCCGGGACTGCCCGGCGCGTCCCACATGCACAGCTTCTTCGGCAACAAGAGCACCGACGCGTTCTCCACCCCCGAGACTCTGCAAGCCAACACGCCGACCAGTTGCACCCCTGCCGTCGACCTCTCCGCGTACTGGATCCCCACCCTCTACCAGGGCGACACGGCCGTCGAACCGGAAGGCATGATCGTCTACTACGGTTCCCGGCTCACCGACCCGGCGGCGACCGTTCCCTTCCCGCAGGGATTCCGCATGATCGCGGGCAGCGCCAAGACGCAGACACCCACCCCGGCGGGATCGCCCGGCCAGTTCTGGTGCGCCGGTCCGGGCGGTGAGACCGGACGCAGCGCCGACGGCAACTGGCCGGTGTGCGCCCCCACGGCCCACCTCACCCACCAACTGGTCTTCCCCGACTGCTGGGACGGCAAGAACCTCGACAGCCCCGACCACAAGTCGCACGTGGCGTTCACGTACGACGGCAAATGCAGCGGCGCCTACCCCGTCGCCATCCCCAACCTCTCCTTCGTCACCAGTTACCCGACCAGCGGCGGCGCCGGCGGCTTCCGGCTGGCTTCGGGCATGGCATCGTCCATCCACGGCGACTTCTTCAACGCCTGGGACAACGCCGCCCTCGGCCACCGCGTGAAGGACTGCATCAACCAGAAGGCCAAGTGCAACTCCGCCGGCACGTTCTGACCCTGTGGTCGGCATGGGTCGTGGCCTTGGCGCTTCCTGCTGTCGGCTGCACCGCGCAGCCGACAGCGGGGGCGTCGGCACCGGCCTTCAACGCCACCGACAGCGCGTGGATTCTCCTCATGATCCCCATGGCCGAGCGTGCGCGGCTCCTGACCGAACTGGCGCCCTCCCGCACGGCGGACCCGGCCCTGGCCGCCTTGGCGGCGGACACCGGATCGGCACTGCGCGCGGACCTGGGCCGCCTGCGTGCGGTGCTGCGGCTCTCGGGCGTCCCCGACACCCATCCCCACGAGGGGCACGACATGCCGGGCATGGTCAGCCTCGACACCCTCCAGAAGGCGGCCGACGCGCACGGCCGGTCGTTCGACCGGATTCTCACCGAGGCGCTGCGCTCCCACCTCACGCAGACCGGGACGCTCTGTGCCGGTGAGCGGGACCGCGGCCGGGCGGACCAGGCGAAGGACCTGGCCGCGGCCATCGCGAGGAGCACGGACGTACGGGCCTCCCGGCTGGAGGCGCTGCGCGTGGCACGGCCGCGGGCATGACGGCACCGGCCGTCGGCCCGGCCGTTTCCCTCCCCTGCCCGCTGGGAGAAGTGTCCTGGCGGGCAGGCGGCGGCTGGGGGTGTGCCCCCCACTGGACGGACCTCACCGGCCTGCCCCCGGAGCCGGGGAGCGGCGCCGAACCGCCTCGGCATCGGCGGCCCGCACCGGCTCCGGTGCGGCGAGTGCGCCCAGGCGCCGGGCGCAGGAGCGCTGCTGTACCACCGACAGGCCGGCGATCACCGTGCCCAGCGCCAGCCAGCCCACCGGTCCCGCGACCATCACCAAGCCGGTCAGCAGCGGCGGGCCCGCGGACTTCTGGATGGACTGCGCCATCCCGGCCACACCCAGATACCCGGGCCGCTCGTCGGGCGGTGCCAGGAGGACGGCCAGTTCCCAGGAACTCACCGATCGCATCAGTTCCGCCATCGTGACCAGGACCGCCGCCGCGAGCAGCACCGCCGCGGCCGTCCAGGTTCCCCGTCCGGTCGCACCGGCCAGAAGCGCGCAGCAGGCGAACATCAGGACCCCGTACAGAAGCACCGTCCGGACCGTCCGGTGCGGGCCCTCGGCCCTTTTGGACACGGTCAGTTGCAGTGCCACGACCAGCACGGTGTTGATGACCAGGAACGCCGGTACGAGGGCGTGCGGCGCTGAGGTCCGGTTGACCAGCCAGAGCGGCAGGCCGACGCCCAGGACCGAGTCGTCGAGGTTCATGGCTGTGTCGAGCATCGCGAAGCGGAGGTAACCCCAGTCCCGCCAAGGGCCTTTGGGTCGGACGGGCTTTACCGCGGCGGAGGGTGCCGCCTCGCCCGCCCGCGCCACCTCGGTCGTCCGGCCGCCCGGCTCTTCCGTGCGCCGCACGAGTGCGGCGGCGACGAGGAAGGACAGGGCGTTGCCGAGGATCAGGGCGCGGTAGGCGTCCGTGGTGCCGATGGCCAGTCCGACGGCGGCGAGCCCGGCGCCGATGCCGTACCCCGCGTTTGCCGCGCTCCGGGACAACGCCTGGTAGGCCGCGCGGCGTTCGCCCGCGGCCCGGGTGGCGAACAGCATCTCCAGGGTCTTCGCCGCCCTGTCGCTCAGGCAGGTGACCGCGACGACGGGGAGCAGTGCCTCGAAGCCCGTGCACAGCAGTACCAGGGTGAGGGTCGCCAGCCGGACCAGATGGCATCCGATCAGCAGTGGCCGCACCGGGAAGCGGCCGGCCAGCTGTCCGGCCAGCGGCGAACCGGCGATGCCCGCCGCCCCGGCCGCGCCCAGGAGCACCCCGATCTGCTGGGCGCTCAGATGTGTGACGAAGGTGAGGTAGAGGACCGAGGACGCGGCCCACAGCCCCGACCCGGTGCGGTCGACGGCGAGTGCGAGCAGCATGAGGCGGGCGTTCCGGCCGCCCGGTGGATTGCGCAGTTGTGCCAGTAGTCCCGGACCGCGCTCGGCCGCTTTCGTACCCCCGGTGCTCCGCACCGCTCACCCCCGACTGTCCGATACCAAGAAACCCGTGAACCGGGGGAAGTTTGCCGGGGCTTATTCTTGATGTCAAGAAACTTGATGGCGAGATACTCGCGGAGGCCCCGCTCCTCGTCCCGGCCGGCCGGACGATCGCCCGGAGTTCGTGTGCCGCCGTATCGCCCCGGCCGCTCCGGCGGGATACGGCGGCGGGGCGAAGGCGGTCGGATACGGCGGCGGGGCGAAGGCGGTCGGATACGGCGGCGGGGCGAAAGCGGTCGGATACGGCGGCGGGGCGAAGGCGGTCGGATACGGCGGCGGGGCGAAGGCGGTCGGATACGGCGGCGGGGCGAAGGCGGTCGTGGGCGGGCGGTGAATCCGGTTCGAGGACCCGCCCGGCCGCCTCACACGGCCGTGGCGGTGGGCTCGGCGGACACGGGGACCTCCGTCGTCCCGGGGGCCTTCCGTGCCACGGGGGAGCGCAGGGCGAGGGTGGCGGCCACCGGTGAGAACAGGGCGACCACCGCGCAGAGCAGCCAGGTTCCGGTCACGCCCAGAGTCGTGGAGATCGAACTGAAGAAGGCGAGCGACAGGGGCGCGGCCCCGATGCTGGAGAGGGAGAAGGTGGACATCGCGGCACCCAGCCGGCCCTCGGGGACGGCCTGTTGGTACGCGGTGACCAGGGCCGGGCCGTTCAGTCCGGAGAAGAGGCCGGCGGCGCACGCCGTGACGGCCAACAGGGCGGGTGAGGGGACCAGTGCCATGGAGCCCAGGCCGACGGCGAGCCCGGTGCCGGTGACCATGAGCTTGACCGGGACCGGGATGCGGTGGGCGAGCGCGGCGCCCACCGCCGCCGACGCCAGGGCGCCGGCACTGAAGGCGGTCAGGGCCGCGGCGACGGAGCCGATGCCCCAGCCCTCGCCGGAGACGCGCAGCGGCAGGGCTACCTCGGCCGGCCACAGGAAGGAGAAGTCCATGCAGAAACAGGCGATGAACATCCAGCGCAGCCTGGGGTGAGCGCCCAGCAGCAGGAGACCGTCGCCGGAACGGCGCAGCAGTGAGGGGCCCGCGCCGGAGCGGCGGTCGGGGCGGGTCATGCCACGGGTGACGTGGAAGGCGCAGAACAGCCACACGGCGCATCCGCCGGCCGAGACGAGCATGACGTGGGACAGGCTGCCCGCCACCACCAGCCAGGCTCCGAGCGGTGATCCGGCGATCGGAGCAAGCCGCATCACCATGGAGAAAAGGGAGTTGGCACGGCCCAGGTGCTCCTGAGGGGCCAGACCGGTCAGCAGGACGCCGGAGGCGGGGCCGGTCAGGCCGAGCAGCGAGCCCTCCACCACGGCGACGACGATCAGTGGCCAAAGGCTGTCGGCGCTCGCGGCGATCAGGGCACCGACGGCGAGGACGACGAGCCGGGTGGCGGTGGCGCGCAGCAGTACGGCACGCGGGCCGAGGCTGTCGGCGAGTGCGCCGCCGAACAGCAGCATCAGCGCGCGCGGAAGCGTGGAGGCGAGGATCACGACGGTGACGGCGCCTCGCCCGCCGATCTGGACCGCCGTCCAGCTCATCGCGATGATCAGGGCGAAGCTTCCGCACTGTACGGCGGCTTGGCCGGTGACGAAGCTGCCGATGCGCCGCCAGTCCGGTGCGGGAGCCGCGCCGGAGGACGGGGTGGAGGGGTTGGTTGTCATGGGTCGGCTTTCTGGGGGAGGGCGCGCAGCGCGGCGGACGGGCCTGACGGTGGTGCGGGGACGCCGGTGGTGCGGTGGTGCGGGGGTGAGGGGGTGAGGGGGCCCGGACGGGGCGGGCGGTTCAGGCGGGGCGGCGGGTGGCGCGGACGGTGACGCCGGTGTCGTCGCCGCGCAGGGTGGCGGTGACGGCCAGGGCGACCGCGCGGCCGACGGCGTGATGCAGCGACCGGCGGCCGCGCGCACCGCGTACGCCACCCGGGGTGCGCAGCTCCAGATGGCCGCCGAGGTAGCCCCGGCCCTCTTCGGTGAGGGCGCGCTCGGCGGCGCGGCGGGCGGTGTCGGACAGGGTGTCCCGGCCTTCCCCGTCTCCGTGTTCGCCGCCCGAGCCGTCGGCAGGGGGTGCCACGGTGACGCCGGGCGTTTCCCGTACCAGGAAACGGGCCTGGACGGTGCGGCCGCGCGTGCGGTGCGGCCGGGCGGTCACGTCGTCGCTCCGGCGGCCGCCTGGCCGGTGGCGAAGGGCGCCCGTGCGTCGTAGGAACCCTCGGGCCACCACAGGTCCTCGTGGTCCAGCGCGGTGACGGTGTACTTGCCCAGGGCGCTGATCAGCAGGCGCAGTTCGAGCGCGATGCTCTCGACGAGACGTTCCAGGCCGTGTCGGGGGTCCTCGTGGACGGCGATCAGGGCGGCGCGGCCCAGGCCGACGGCCCTGGCCCCGAGGGCGAGGGCGCGCAGGGCGCGTCCGCCCTCCCACATGCCCCCGCTGGCGAGCAGGCAGCCGTCGGGGCGGCCGATCCGGCGCAGGCACTCGGAGAGCGGCAGCCCGACCTGGTCGAGGAAGACCCGGGGGGCCCAGCCGGTGCCGCCCTCGGCACCGTCGACGGTGACGGCGTCGGCTCCGGCAGCCCAGGCGACGCGGGCGGCGTTCCCGATGTCCCGTCCCGGGTGGAACTTCACCCAGGCGCGGGCCCTCGGGAAGTTGTTCCGCATGAAGCGCAGTTGCTGCCGCAGGATCTCGTCGGTGAAGGTGCCGGGCGTGGCGCACCGCAGGCGGCGGTCGTCGTCCTCGCCGAACGGCGCGGTGACGGTGAACCGGCCCGCCAGTTGCTCGGCCTCCGCGCCCGAGACGACGGTCATGCCGCCGAGACCGGGCTTGGCGCCCTGTCCGGTTTTCAACTCGAAGGCCAGGCGCCCGGATTCGAGCAGCGGGCGGGTGGCGGGGTCGCTGTAGAGGAGGTTCCAGACCTCGGAGTCGGCGTCCTCGGTGGACTGCTGCACGACGATCCCGCCGACACCCTCGGGCGCGGCGCCGAGGTAGGCCTCGACGCGGTCGAGGAGCGCGGAGCGCGTGGCCTTTCCGCCGCGCCGGTAGCCGTGGACGGGCACCATGTTCTCCCCGACGACCATGGGGATGCCGAGCCGGCCCGCCTGACGCGAGGCGTGGAGGGCGAGGTCGCCGCTGCCCGCACGGGTGGAGCCGAACGCGGACAGGTACAGCGGCAGCGAGGCGTTGAAGCCGCCGGTCCGGGTGGTCAGGTCGACATCGCCGTACTCGGGCTCGCGGGCGAGGTCGATGAGCTTCTCGAGCCGTTCGGGCATGAAGACGGGCGGGGTGACGCGGGCCCGGTCGAGTGCGTCGCCGGCGACCCCGGAGGCGGGGCCGAAGAGCTCGGCGCCGTAGGAGTCGGGATCCGGGAAGACCTCGGCGGTGCCGCGCCGGGCGCGGGCGCGGATCGGCCCTTCCGGGAAGCCTGGTGCGGTGAGGTCGCTCACGGGGCCACCACCCCGGGCAGCTTCGGGTAAGCGCTGACCTGCCAAAGGGAGTCGAGGCCGGTGAGGAAGCGGACCAAGCGCTGCAGGCCCATGCCGAATCCGGCGCTGGCCGGGATGCCCTCGCGTGCTTCCTTCAGGTACCAGGCGTACTTGGCGGGATTCTCCCCGCTCTCCCGCATCCGCGTGACGATGGTCGCGTAGTCCGACTCACGCTCGCTGCCCGAGACCAGCTCACCGTAGCCGTGCGGGGCTATGAGGTCGAAGTTGCGCAGAACTCCGGGACGGTCGGGGTCCTCACGGTCGTAGAAGCCGCGGGAACCCTTGGGGTAGTCGTCGATGAAGAAGGGGCGGTCGCTCTCCAGGGAGAGAAGCCGTTCGCCGGTCCAGTCGATCTCGCTGTCCGGGCTCTGCGGGTGACCGGCGCCGAGCAGGCGGGCGACGGCTTCCTGATGGGTGCACACGTCGTACTTGCCGCTGCGGATGTCGGCGAAGTCGGCTTCGCGGCGCCCGAGTCCGGTGAGGATGTCGGGGACGGCCGTCCACACGTGCTCGACGACGTGGGTGAGCAGTCCGGCGGCGACCTCCTGGGCGTCCTCGCGGCGGGCGTCGGCGATCTCGACGTCGATCTGGTGGAACTCCACCAGGTGCCGACCGGTGGTGGCGGTTTCCTCGGGCTCCACGCGCACGTTGGGGGCGATGTAGAAGAGCTTCGGGAAACCGCGCAGGGACGCCTGCTTGTAGAGGATGGCACTGGTCATCAACTTGTACGGGTGCCCGTAGTAGTCGACGTCCAGAGCCTTCGCGCCCCGGCCGCCCGGGTCGGTGACGGGGCCGACGAGCGGGGGCAGCAGCTCGGTGAAGCCCGACTGCCGCAGGTGATCGCGGGTCGCCTGCAGAACCTCCTGCTGCACGAGCATGGCGGCGCGCAGTCGCGGGGAGCGCAGGTGTTCGCCGAGCGGAGGCGGCAAGGCGGGGCCGGTGGGCTGCGGGGCGTTGTCCATGACAGGTCTCCTGTTCGTGGCACGTGGCGGGACGGATGTGGCGGGAAGGATGCGGCGGGACGGATGTGGTGTGGCGGATGCGGCGGGAAAACCGTGGCGAGGGGCTGCGGGCATGGCCGCCGGCCGCGCCGGGACGCCGCGGACGGGCGGTCAGGTCGGGCGGGCGGTCAGGTCGGGCGGGGCGTCAGGCGGTCGGGCGTCCGGACGGCCACGGGGCCGTGGGGCGCCCGGTCGTAACGCACGGCCACGTGGTGGAGGGCGGTGAGCAGGCCGTCGGCGGTGAGCGGGGCGAGGTCGTCCGGGGCGTCGGGGCGGATCGGCATGGCGCCGGTGTCCGACCAGCGCAGGCGGCCGTCGGCGCCGATGACGCTGCGGGAGCGGCCGGCGTTGTCGGGGTGGAGGCAGAACGGCACGTCGAGCAGGCCCCGTTCGAAGGCGATCGGCAGCGCACGGGCCAGGTCGTGGTGGAGGTCGAGTACGGCCTCCACCAGGGTGCGGGCCTCTTCGTAGACCTCGCTCCGGGCGTCGTGCTCGACCGGGGCCGACGGGCCGGCGAGCGCCGCGGCCGCGGCAGCGGTCTCCAGGGCGCGGACGTTCTCGTCGACGGTGGGGATGCGGCGGGATTCGGCGGTCGTCTTGACGAGGAGCCGCTGCGCCCCGGACCGCAGCGCGAGACGGGCGGACGCCTCCAGAAGACGGGTCGCCCCTCGCTCGGTGCGCGGGTAGACACCCATGTACGTGTAGAGAACGACGTGGTGGTCCACACCGGCCGGCAGGAGCTCGCCGGCCAGCCTCCGCAGCGCCCGTACGGCCTCCTCGTCCTGGCCCGGGTCGGTCTGCTGCGCGTAGCTCAACGAGACGCTGCGCAGGCCGTGCTGGGCGAAGAACAGGCACTCCAGCACGCTCATGGCGACCAGCAGCCCGGGCGGGCAGAGCTGGCCCAGCAGACAGCCGCCGAAGGTCTCCAGATGCGGGACGGAGCCGGGGCGGGCACTCGCGGCAAGGAACTCGCACCCCTCGGCCCAGGCCGCGACGGACTCCCGCAGCGGGGTACGGCCGTAGGGCAGGCAGTACGAGACGGGGCCGCCCTCGGTCGCGTCCAGACCCGCCGCGACCAGGGCCCGGACGATGTTCTGCGGACGGGCCGAACCGTGGCGGACCTGGATGGGGAAGGCCGCGTCGTGGAGACCGTCGAGCAGGTCCCGGGTGACGGCGAGCGGGTGGGTGACGAGGGGATAGCCGTTGAGCCGGGTGCCTTCGGCGAGGGCGGCGCGGGCTCCGGCGAGGTCGCCGACGCGGGTGTAACTGTCGATGGTGAGCGTGCCGACGGTCGTCGCGGTGGCGGCTCTGGTCCGCGCCAGACCGGTGCGCATGGTCTCCGGGTCGCCGAATCCCATGCGCGGCTGGACGACCAGCCGTCCGGCGGCGGCGGAGTCCGCGACGAACGCGCCGAAGGGACGCGGGCCGTCGTTCATGCCGCCGCCGCCCGGGCCCGGTCCGCGAGGAAGACGCACAGCGCCTCCAGGTCGTCGGGGCCGTCCCCGAGGACGGCGTCGCAGCCCGCTTCGCGCAGCCGGGCCGCTTCGGGCCCGTGGCAGTGGCCGACGACGCCGAGCTTGCCGCCGACGGCCACCGGCAGTGCGGCCAGGTCCGGTTCGGAGCGCAGCCGGCGCACGGCGGCGAGGGCGTCCCGGTAACCGTGGCCGTTGACGCTGCTGAGCACGACCGCGTCGGGGCTGTGCTGACGGCAGGCGGCCGTGAGCAGGCCGGGACTCGCGCAGGGGCCCAGCGTGACTACGTCGTGCCCCCGCTCCTCCAGGAACAGCCAGAGGTATACGAGGTTCCAGGTGTGGGAGTCCGAAGCGGTTCCGCTCAGGAGTATCTTCATGCCTTCGACGATATTTCCGCGGACGCTTCCCGGGAGGAAGTCCAGCGGCAGAAACGGGCGGCAGTTTCCCCGCCCCGACTTCGTACGGAAGGTCTCCCCTCGGCCTTCGTCTCCCGGGCCGCGCTCCACGGTTTCCCTTTCTCGTGCCTTTCTCTCGTCGTTTCCCCTTGCCCTGTCCGTCATTTCTCGTGAGGCATGCGAGAAAATGCCGCGCCCCGCAGGATCTGCGGGGCGCGGCACCGGGTGGCGGGGAACTGTCAGGCGTACTGGGCGACCAGGCTCCGGGGGCGGATGTCGGTCCAGTTGGCGGTGATGTACTCCAGTGCTCCGGAACGGTCTCCGGCTCCCCACACGCTGGTCCAGCCGGCCGGGACGTCCGCGAACGCGGGCCACAGGGCGTGCTGGCCCTCGTCGTTCACCACGACGTGGAAGGTGCCCTCGGAGTCGTCGAAGGGGTTCACGTTGTCGCTCATGAATAACTCCTCGTTTCGTTTTCCCGCAGGTTCTTTTCCTGCAGTGCGGAGAGTTTCTCCGCGATGATTCTTCCGATGTGCGCGAGAGGTTCTTCCTCGGCCATCCGGAGATGGTCGAATTCCACGGTGTGGTTCTCGACCGTGCCCTCCAGGAACGCGTTCCAGGTGGCGGCCAGCGCGCCCTCCGGTTCGCCGGGTCTGCGGGCCGTGAAGAAGACCGCACCGGTGTCGGCGACGCCGGGCGTGTGCCGGGACATGAGGGCCGCGTGGGTCTCGGAGGCGCGCAGCACGGCCCGCACCTCCTCGGTGCTGAAGCCGCCGAGGACGGGGTCCTCGCGGCGCACGCGTTCCACCGCCGCCGGCATGTCGTCCTCGTGGAGCGTCCCGGAGGCCGTCGCCCGTTCCTCGGGCGGCAGGACCGACACGCTGCCGGGGCCGGTCTGGTGCACGTCCATCAGTGCCAGGAGCTCGACCCGCTGACCGGCCGCGCGCAGCCGCACGGCCATGGTGTGGGCGACGATGCCGCCGAACGACCAGCCGAGCAACCGGTACGGCCCCCAGGGCTGGACCTGCCGGACGCGCTCCAGGTAGTCGTCGGCCATCTCCTCGACGCTGCGCGGGCGGTGGCCGGGTTCGCTGAGTGCGCGGGCCTGGAGCGCGTACAGCGGCTGGTCCTCGCCGAGGTGACGGGCGAGACCGGCGTAGGACCAGCCCACCCCGGTGCCGGGGTGCACGCAGAACAGCGGGCGCCGGGAGCCGCGGTCGCTGAGCGGGAGCAGGACGTCCATGGCGCCGGCCGTGCCGTCGTGGTCGAGCGAGCCGAGCAGCCCGGCCGGGGTGGGGGAGCGGAACAGGTCGCGCACGGTCCGGTCGATGCCCAGTACGGAGCGCACCCGGCTCACCAGGCGTACGCCGAGCAGCGAATGACCGCCCAGGGCGAAGAAGTTGTCGTCCAGGCCGGCTCTCGGGACCCCCAGGATCTCGGCGAACAGCCCGCACAGCACCTCCTCCCGGGCGTTGCGCGGCGCGCGGTGGGACGCGGCCGGGCGGTCCGGTGCGGGCAGCGCCCGGCGGTCCGGTTTGCCGTTGACGGTCAGCGGGAGGGCGTCCAGGACGACCACCGCGGAAGGCACCAGGTGTCCGGGCAGCGAGGTGCGGGCCAGGGTGAGGAGTTCCGCCTCCGTGACCGTGCTCCCGGCGCGGGGTACGGCGTACCCGACGAGGCTCCGGTCGCCGGGGCGGTCCTCCCGGACGACGACGAGGGCCTGACCGACCGAGGGGTGGGCGGCCAGCGCGTGCTCCACCTCTCCGGGCTCGATCCGCACCCCGCGCAGCTTGACCTGGCCGTCCGCGCGGCCCAGGAACCGCAGCTCGCCGGCGGGCGTCCACACCACGCGGTCGCCCGTCCGGTACATCCGGCTGCCGTCCGCCTCGAACGGGTCGGGGACGAACCGCTCGGCGGTCAGGTCGGGGCGGCCGAGGTAGCCGCGTGCCACGTGTGAGCCGGCGATGTACAACTCGCCCGGCACCCCCGGCGGAACGGGCCGCAACGACGCGTCGAGCACGTGGCTGCGGGTGTTGTCCATCGGGCGGCCCAGGTGCAGACCGCTGTCGCCGAGGGCGCTCCGGCCTCCGGTGAGCCACTGGTTGTGCGAGGCGAAGGTCGTCTCCGTCGGCCCGTACGAGTGGACCAGTACCGTGTCCGGGCAGTGCGTCAGGACCCGCTGGGCGGCGGTCGGCGACGCGACGTCGCCGCCCGTCCACACCTCCCGCAGCAGCCGGAGCGTGTCCAGCGCCTCGTCGGCCATCACGTGGAACAGGCCCACCGTGAAGTAGGCGGCGGTGACTCCGTGTTCACGGACGGCACGGTCGGTCTCGGCGAGGTCGGTGCCGTCGCCCCGCATGATCACCAGACTGCCGCCGTTCAGGAGCGGCACCCAGATCTCGAAGACGGAGGCGTCGAAACCGGTCGCCGAGTGGACCAGCATCCGGCCGGCCCCACCGGCCGCGGTGTCACGGTCCGCGGCGAGTTCGGTCACGTTGCGGTGGGTGACGCCCACGCCCTTGGGGCGACCGGTCGATCCGGACGTGAACATCACGTACATCAGGTCGTCGCCGCCGACCTCCACGTCCCGCCGCTCCACGGGCCCGGTCTCCGTGCCGGGCCCGTCGATCAGGAGCACCGGCGGGGCGGAACTCCCGGGCGGCGCCACCGTTCCCGCGTGTTCGGCGACCGTGGCGACGAGGCGGACCTCCGCGTCCTCGGTCATCGTCCTGATGCGGGCGGCGGGCAGACCCGGGTCCAGCGGCAGGTAGGCGGCACCGCACTTGAGGACGGCGAGTGCCGTCACCACCAGCGGTACGCCACGCTCCAGCAGCACCCCGACGACGTCACCCGCACACACCCCGGCCGCCGTCAGCCGGGCGGACAAGCCGGCCGCACGGGCTTCGAGTTCGCCGTAGGAGACGTTCTCCCCGTCGCCGATCAGGGCGGGCGCGGCCGGTGTGAGCAGGGCCCGGCGGGCGATCGCCCCGTGGACGGTGGACCGGTCCCGTGTCGGAGTGGCCGTGTCGTTGTACTCCGTGACCAGCCGGAACCGTTCGGCGTCGGTGAGCAGGTCCACGTCGCCGACGCGCACCCCGGGGTCGGCGGCGACGACGCGCAGCAGCCGCTCGACGTGCGCCGCGAGCAGGACGGCCGTCGCGGAGTCGAACAGGTCGGTGGCGTACTCCAGACCGCCCGTGAGACCGGCCGGACGGCCCTCGTCGTCCTGTCGCTCCGACAGGGCCAGCGTCAGGTCGAACTTGGTGGACAGCGTTTCCAGTGCGGCCGGTTCGGCCCGCGGTGCCGGGCCGTCACCGACGCGTGCGGTGTAGTCGTGGTGGAGCTGCACGACGATCTGGGCGAGCGGGTGGTGGGCGGTGCTGCGCTCCGGGTTGAGGTGCTCGACGATCCGGTCGAAGGGGATGCTCTGGTGGGCGTAGGCGGCGAGGTCGGTGTCGCGGACCCGTTCCAGGAGTTCGGCGAAGGCCGGGTCGCCGGAGGTGTCGGTGCGCAGGACGAGGGTGTTGACGAAGAAGCCGACCAGATCGCTCAGGGCCTCGTCGTCGCGTCCCGCCGTCATGGTGGCGAGCGGCAGATCGGTGCCCGCGCCGTGCCGGGTGAGGACGGCGGCGAGGGCGGCCTGCAGGACCATGAACAGGGTGGCGCCGCCGCGCCGGGCCATCTCCTCCAGCGCCCGGTGGGTGTCCGCGTCGATGGAGAGCGGGGCATGGCCGCCCCTGTGGGTGGCCTCCGCCGGACGCGGACGGGCGGCCGGCAGCTGGAGGACCCTCGGGGCTCCGGCGAGCGCCCGTTCCCAGTACGCGAGGTGTTCCCGGGCCGCCGGGCCGTCGAGCAGCTCCTGCTGCCAGAGGGTGTAGTCGGCGTACTGGACGGGGAGCGGCTCCCAGTCCGGTGCGCGGCCCCCGGCCCTGGCGGCACAGGCGGTGGCCAGGTCGGCCAGGAGAGGACCGGTGGACCAGCCGTCGGCGGCGATGTGGTGGACGAGCAGGACCAGGGCTTGGCCGCCGCCGTCGTCCGGGCCGATCAGGGCGGCCCGCAGCGGGATCTCCTCGGCGAGGTCGAAGACATGCCCGGCGGCGGCGGCGACCGCGGCCTGGAACCGCGTCGCGGGCACGGTGCGGACGTCGAGCACGGGCCGCGCGGCGTCGAGGATCTCCTGGTGCGGTTCGCCCCCGACCGACGGGTAGCGGGTACGCAGCACCTCGTGGCGCTCCGTCAGGTCGGTGAGGGCCGCCGCCAGGACATCGGGGTCGAGGGGTTCGGCGGGACGCAGTACCAACGGGATGTTGTAGGAGGCGCTGGGACCTTCGAGCGTGTCGATGAACCAGAGCCGGCGCTGCGCGTACGAGCCCGCGCCTCGCCCGTCGCCTCCTCCGCGCACCGTGGACACCCCCTGAGGGCTGTCCCGCAATCCCTGGTGGGTGCGCGACGACAGCTACG